>JAPPKR010000251.1 GCA_028819835.1 bacterium
GCCCGGACTGGAGATCGGGACCTCCATCACCCTGGCTTTTCCCCGGTCACCGATGATTATGGCCCAGCTGGCCTGGGACATGCAACTCGTGGCGGGCGGCAAGTTCCTGCTGGGGTTGGGCACCCAGATCAGACCGCACATCACCCGCCGCTTCTCTACGGAGTGGTCCCGCCCCACCGCCCGGCTGCGGGACTACATCGGGGCGGTCCGGGCGGTGTGGGACTGCTTCCAGAACGGAACCCGGCTTCGATACACCGGAGAGTTCTACCGGCTCACCCTGATGACTCCCTTCTTCAATCCCGGTCCCAACCGGCTGCCGGAGATCCCGGTCTACATCGCCGGGGTGGGGCCGATGCTGAGCCGCCTGGCCGGCGAGGTGTGCGACGGGTTTCACGTCCACCCCTTTCACACCGTCAAGTACCTGGACGACGTGGTGCTGCCCGCCATAGAGGAAGGCGCCGTACAAGAAGGACGTTCTCTCGAGGACGTAACGGTGAGCGCTCCCGTTTTCGTGGTGACCGGCCGCGACGCCAAAGAGATGGAAGGCCCCATCCGAGCGGCGAAGGAGCAGATCGCTTTCTATGCCTCCACTCCCAGCTACGCACCGGTCCTGGACACCCATGGTTGGGACTTCGGTCCCAAACTCACCGTCATGACCAAGCGGGGAGAATGGCACAAGATGGCGGATGTGATCCCCGATGAGGTCGTCCGTGAAGTGGCGGTGGTGGCCCCTATCTCCGAACTTGCCGACCGGATCGTCTCCCGGTACTCGGGGAGGCTCCAGCGGGTGGGGATCTACAGCATGGCGGGAGACGCCATCCTCACCGAGGAGGAGTGGACGACACTGGCCGCCGAGATAAAGGACTCTTCCAACCTGTAACGGCATCCCTGCGAGATGAGCCGCCCTTCTAAGTTTTCAGGTGGCAGGTCTCGTTGTAACTGATCATGAGAGGCGCGTGCGGATCGGCGAGGGTGACCGAAGCATTGCCCGGGGGAGAGAAGGGTCCCAGAAAGATGTTTCCGGGAAGCGCGACCCCGGTTATCCAGGAGGCGAAGAGCAGGGAGGGCCCGGCGTGAGTGCAGATGACCACTTTCTCGGTGGGTCCCATCTCCGATGCGATGCCGGTCAGAGCGGCCAGCACTCGGGTGCGGACATCCGCCCACCGCTCTCCTCCGGGTCGGGGCACGTCCTCTCCCTGGAAATAGCGCCTCATCAGGTCGGGCCATCCCTCCCAGAGTTCTTCCTGGCTCCGGTTGGTCCACTCCCCGTCACCCACCTCCCTCAGCCGAGGATCCGTTTCGACCTCCATCCCGGCCGCCGACGCGAAAGGCGCCATTGTCTGGGTGCACCGCTGCAGATCGCTTGAGATCAGCCGGTCAGGTCGGAACCGCGCCAGCCTGGGCACCAGCAGGGATGCCTGGCGGGCGCCGGCCTCGTCGATCCTCTCGTCATACTGCCCGATAAACCGGCCCGTCGAGTTGCCGGCCGTCCGACCGTGTCTTATCAGCATCATCAGCGCCATTTCCCGGCCACCTCCAAATCAGTATTCGGCGATCCCCGCAGGCCAGGCATCCGGCTCACAGCCACCCACCCGTCACTGTCCCGTATCACTTGCCCACTCGGCTCAAGGCTACTGCTTCCACATGGAGCCGCACCCGCACCGGAACCCCGGGGGGTCCGAGAAGCAGGAAATGCCCCACACCGCGCCAGGGCATACTTGTAAACACATTCTCTCCTAACTGTCCCGTTTCCCTCAAGAAAGAGGAGCACCATGGTTCGATATGAAGCCGCCGAAGGGCGAGCCACTCTCACCATCGATCAGCCCCATCGCAGAAACCCGCTGTCCGTGAAGACCCTGGAAGGACTGGTATCCGGCACCCGCCGGGCCCTGGAGGACCCCGAGGTGCGGGTTCTGGTCTACACCGGCTCGGGGGAGCAGGCTTTCTGCGCCGGGGCGGACCTGGACGGGGGGATATTCGACGATCCGGTGGGACTCCACCGCCAGCGGGGCGCTCTGGCCGACCTGTTCAGACTGATGATCCGGGGAGGAAAGCCCACCATCGCAAGGGTGAACGGACATGCCCTGGGAGGAGGCTTCGGACTGATGTGCGCCTGCGACATCGTGATCTGCGTCGAGGACGCCAAGCTGGGCACTCCCGAGGTGAGAGTCGGGGTTTGGCCGATGCTCATCTCGGCGGTCCTGGTCCGGACCATCCCACGCCGGGCGCTGCTCGAGATGATGATGACCGGCAGGTTGCTGACCCCGACCGAGGCAATCGCGCTGGGGGCCGTCTCCCGGGTGGTGGAACGGGACCGGCTCGATCAAGCGGTGTCGGAGACTGTCCGGTCGGTGACCGCCCAGAGTCCGGCCGCACTCCAACTCGGAAAGGACACCTTCTGGATGGTGAACGACCTGGGGATAGACGCAGCGCTCGACTTCCTGGCGGGAGGGCTCACCGCCACCCTCATGTCCGAGGACGCGCCCGAGGGCATCAGCGCATTCCTGGAGAAGCGACCGGCGGTCTGGTCGGGAAGGTAGCCTTGCCCCCGCCCGGTCGGGTCCCGCAAAGGCTTTACCATTGGGGAATCTATGCCTGAGTGGAACGAGATTCTGGTCATTCTGGTGGTGGCGATGGTGGTTTTCGGCCCGCACCGGCTACCCGAGATGGCCCGGAAGGCAGGGAAGATGATGGCGGAATTCAGGGTGGCCGCCCGGGAACTCCGGGAGGGGATCGAGAAGGAATTGGCTGTGGAGGAAATGAGGCAGGTGGCCAAGGACGTGGTCACGCCTACCAAGGAGGCGGCCTCGGAGTTACAGAAGTCTCTTGCGGATTCGGAGAAGGCGTTGAAGACCTCCACCCCGCTCGCCCGCCCCACCGATACCCAGCCGGGAACCGAACGCGCAGAGGAGAAAGAGGCAGCCGACCACCAGGGGTCGGAGCCCGCCGGTGGAGCAGAGGAGCCCGAGGAGCCCGAGGAGTCCACCGGAGATCCTGACACCCGGCCGGATCCGGAGCCGTCCGCCTCCCCCCGCACATGACAGACCAGAGTCGCCAGTCCATTCTCTCTCATCTCAACGAGTTACGCTGGCGGCTGGTCAAGTCGGCGGTGGCCATCCTGATCGGATCGGTGATCGCCCTGATCTTCGGCAATCTCATAAAGGATCTCCTCCAACTCCCTTACGACCGCGCCTTTCCCGGCGAGGAGAACACCCTGCAAGTCCTGGCGCCCACCGAGGAGTTCTCCGTGCTCATGAAGATCGCCTTCTTCGGCGGAGCGGTATTGGCCAGCCCCGCGGTCATCTACCAGATATGGATGTTCATCAACCCGGCCCTCACCCGCCGGGAGAAGAAGTGGGCGATACCGATCGTCATCTCCTGCACGGTCCTCTTCTGCCTGGGAGTGGCCGTGGGCTACCAGACCATGGGCCGGGGGCTCGCCTTCTTGCTGGGGATTTTCGATGACGTCGCGAACAACCTCCGATTAACCGACTACTTCTCCTTTTCCATCCGGTTCCTGTTGGCGTTCGGGATTTCGTTCCTGTATCCGGTGTTCCTGTTCACCGCCGCGGCCGCCAACGTCGTCACCTCCAAACAGCTGGCCCGGGGCCGGAGATGGGCGGTGCTCCTGGTGGTGACCGGCGCCGCCATAATCACGCCGACCGGGGATGTGCTGACTCTGGCCATGCTGTCGGTTCCGCTGTACGCCTTCTATGAGATCACCTACTGGCTGGTCCGGTTGGTGCTGAGGAAGTGAGCCCTGCGCCGATCAGCCGCCAGTTCCTGGAAGCCCTGCCATTCGAACCCGACCCCTTCCAGGCCGAAGCGGCCGAGGCGCTGGAAGAAGGCCTCAACATCGTCGTGACCGCTCCCACCGGAGCAGGCAAGACCCTGGTGGCCGAGGTGGCGATCCACCTGGCCCTGGCCAAGGGGCTGAGGGCCTTTTACACCACCCCCATCAAGGCCCTTTCCAACCAAAAGTACAAGGACCTCTGCAACCAGTACGGGCCGGAGAACGTCGGCCTTCTGACCGGGGACAACGCCATCGGAGGCGGGGCTCCGATCGTCGTGATGACCGCCGAGGTGCTCCGCAACATGCTCTACACCGATCCCGAGGAACTGGCCGGCGTCGGAGTGGCGATTCTGGATGAGGTGCATTACCTGGCGGACCGAGCCCGCGGAGCGGTGTGGGAGGAGATAATCATCCACGCCCCGACCCGATTGCAGATGGTGTGCCTCTCGGCCACCGTCTCCAACGCCTCCGAGTTCACGGGCTGGGTCACCCGGTGCCGGGGCGAGACTCGGCTGGTAAGGGCCGTGCAACGACCGGTCCCGCTCCGTGACCTGTACGCAGTCCGGGATCGCTGGGGACCCCAGCACATGCGGTTGCTCCCCACCTTCGTGCACGCCGACGGGAGGAAGAAGCCCAATCCCCGCATCTCCTCGCTCCTCTCCAGCGGGCGCAACCGGCGCCGGTTCGCCGCGCCGCGACGCGCCCAGGTGGTGGAGGCCCTTTCGGGTGAGAACCTTCTCCCCGCCATCTACTTCATCTTCTCCCGGGCCGGTTGCGAGGCGGCCGCCGCTTCGGTGAGGAGCGCCGGCATCCGGCTAACCCCTGAGGAGAACCGCGAAGTAATCCGCCAGGTTGCCGAGGCCCATACCGCCCATCTCTCCGAGGCTGACCTGGGAGCGCTGGACTACCCGGGATGGGTGGACCGCCTGGAAGCCGGGGTCGCCGCCCACCACGCCGGCATGGTCCCCGCCTTCAAGGAGGCAACCGAAGAACTGTTCGCCGCCGGGCTGCTGGGGGTGGTCTTCGCCACCGAGACCCTGGCACTGGGAATCAACATGCCGGCCCGGACCGTGGTGCTCGAATCGCTGACCAAATTCACCGGAGAGACCCATCAGGCACTGGAACCGGGGGACTACACCCAACTCACCGGGCGAGCCGGCCGCCGAGGAATAGACACCGAGGGATTCGGAATCGTGCTCTATTCCCGTTACGTCCGCTTCCAGGAGGTCGTCAAGGCCGCGGGCGCCGGAGCGCACCCGCTGGTGTCCAGCTTCCGCATCACCTACAACATGGTCGCCAACCTGGTCTCCAACTATCCCGCCGAGCAGGCTTCGGACCTGCTCTCGGCATCCTTCGCAAACTATCAGCAGGCTTCTCGATTGCAGGCGGAGAAGCGCCTGTCCGAAGAGTTGTCCCGAAAACTCGACCAGGAAGAGCGGGCCGGCCTGTGCGAGCGGGGGTCGGTGTTCGAGTACCTGGAAATGCTCGGCCAGGGCAAGGCCAGACGCGGCAATTGGTTCGAGACTCTGAGAATCGGCGACGTTTTCGAGATCCCGTCGGGACGCCGCTCGGGTCGCTACGTGGTCGTGCGAAGACTCGCCCGACGTTCCAAGGCGCCCCGGGTTTTGGCCGTGTCCGAGTCGGGAAACGCCTTGTCGATGGTATCCCGGGACCTGGTGGAGGGCACCGTCCGGATGGGGCACATCGAAGTACCCAACCGGCGGCGCTCCGACGGCCGGGATCTCCACCGGGAGATGGCCGCACAACTGCGCCGGCTCCCCTCCAGGTACAGAGCCTCCCCACAATCGGTGCGGGAATCCCGGCTGCGTGACCATCCGGTGGCCGGCTGCCCCGATCTGGCGGTCCATCTCCGCCATGCGCGGCGAGCGATCCGCACCCGCAGACGGCTGGCTCATCTCCAGTCGGGAGAGGACTGGGCCACAGAGAGCCTCCAGAACCGCTTCAAGGCGGTCCGGACGCTGATGGAGGAGTGGGGCTACCTGTCGGGATGGGCGGTAACCCCGGCGGGAGACAGGCTGAGGCTCATCTACAACGAGCGCGACCTGCTGGTCTCCGAAGCGGTCACCAGAGGACTGTTCGGGGGCTTGAACCCTGCGGAGACAGCCGCGCTCGGATCGGCCTTCGTCTACGATCCGCGCAACTCCTCTCCCCCCTCCGGCTCCTGGCCCACCGCCCGGCTGGCCGACCGCTGGGAGAGGCTGGTGGAGTTGTGCGAAACACTGAACCGCGCCGAGTCATCCCACCAGATCGAGCCCACCAGGATTCCCGAACCCGGCTGCGGCGCCGACATGTACCGCTGGGCGAGCGGCGCATCTTTGACCGACCTGGTGGAGGACGGTCAGACTCCGGGAGACTTCGTGAGGACCGCCAGACAGTTGGTCGATTTGTTGAGGCAACTGCGTGACGCCTTCCCGCAGATTTCGGGGTCCACCCGCTCCGCTCTCCGGTGCATCGACCGTGGAGTGGTGGCCGCGCATCTCAACAGATAGGCGACAGGTTGGGGAAAACCCGTCGAAAGAACCACTTTCCGACATACGGAGTGGGGATATGTCAGCATCGGAGGTGATGGCGATCTATACTTGCGCTCCGATCCGAAGGGCCTTGAACGCGTATACCGCTGGGAGTTAACTGTCGCTGTGAGAAACCAGTCCACCTTTGAACAGGACTTCGAGGACGAGGACCTCGACTCCGACCTCGGAGACGACTACGAGCCCGATGGAGACTTCAGGGACGAATCGGAGGACGAGGACGACTCCGAGGCCGATGACGAACTCTCGGGGTTGGAGGGCGAGGAACTCAATATGGTGGAAGAGGGAGTGTCGGGCGAATTGCTCACATCGGAGCAAGCCATGGAGGTGGCGGGGATTCGGCGGGCGGAACTCTCCATCAACCCGGACGATCACGCCATCCGCCAGAACGAGTTCCTGTGCGAATCGTGCTTCCTGGTGAAGAGAATCACCCAAAAGTCCTCCCCCCGGTCCAAGATCTGCATCGATTGCCGTTGACCTCCACCAACCGCCGTACCGTCCATGGCCGTGGCAGGAATGGAGCAGGCGCCGCCCAATGCCCGCCATGCTTCCCACGGAAGGGCCGGAAAGGATGAACCCGGTACCCGGTGTCGGGGTGGTGATCGTAGACGATCAAAACAGGCTGCTGGTGATCCAGCGGGGCGACGGCGTGGGAAGAGGCCTGTGGGCAGTCCCCGGAGGGAAAGTCCGATGGGGCGAGACCTGGCGGGAGGCCGCCCGGCGGGAGGCCCGGGAGGAGACCGGACTGGAGGTGAAGGTAGGTCCCGTCATCTGGACCGGAGAGTCGGTCGGGCCCGGTCAGCCGCCCGAATGGCACTTCTCCCTGGTTGACTTTGAGTGCGAAGTGGTGGGAGGGGACCTTCGGGCCGGCGATGACGCAGCCGACGTTCGCTGGGTCCCCATCGCCGAAGTCAGAGACTACCCCCTGGTGCCCACCATGTTCTCTTTGCTGGAGGTGCTGTGAAGGCTCCGGCCGGGACTGTGATCTTCGACCTGGACGGAGTGATCTACCTCGGGGATGCGGGCGTTGAGGGCGCGAGGGAAGCCTTGACCGCCATCGAACAGCGGGGCTACCGGGTGCTGTTCTGCACCAACAACTCGAGCCGCACTCCATCGGCCACCGCCCAGAAGATCCGGCGGGCCACCTCCTATCCGGCTCGCGTCGACCAGGTGTTCACCTCAGCAATGGCGGCCGCCCGCCTTCTGGCCGCAGACCGCCCCCCTTCCCTGGTGCTGGGTGGACCGGGAATAGTAGAGGCTCTCGAAGGAGTGGGCGTGAGAGTGGTGACAGACTGGCGGGAAGCGAGAGCCGCGGTGGTGGGGTTCGCCGCGCATCTCTCATATGACCTGTTGCGAGATGTCTGCCAGGCGGTGTGGGGGGGCGCCGAACTGATAGCCACCAACACCGACCCGAGTTTCCCCACCGATAAGGGAACCTGGCCGGCGGCCGGCGCCATAGTGGCGGCGGTGCAGTACGCAACCGGTCAGGAGGCACTGGCTGCGGGAAAGCCGCACCAACCCATGATCGCCCTTCTCCGGGAACATGTCTCCGGGGGACCGGTGATCATGGTGGGAGACCGAGCCGAAACGGACTTGCAAATGGCGGCCAACGCCGGCTGGCACTCGGTCCTAGCCCTCAGCGGCGTTTCCAAGCGCCCGCCTGCGAGTCCCTCACCCGACGCCGTGGTGGAATCAATTGCGGAGTTACCAACCCTCTTGGACCATCTGGCGACACAGGCGACATAGCCGGGAGTAGCCGTCCCCACCATGCCACTCCCGTTTTCTCGCGAAAACTGCCCCTAAAGCGCGAAAACCGGGGGGATGGGCCCTCCCCCGCCACCACCACCGAGCCCGAGAATCGCGAAAAGGCAGCCTGCTTCACGGCAGTTCTGGACTATCTCTGACCTGAGACTTCACGGTTCGGGGTGAGCTCTAAACCCCGGGACCGCCAGGTATTTGTTTGCAGCACTAACAGTGTGGGCAAGGTCAACGGAGAGGTCAACCGCAGAGAGTAGGTTTATTTCCCAACCTGACTCTCGTTGCCGTCAACGCAATAGCTTGGTGGTGGATTTGCGGCGACGGCGGCGAGGTGTTCTGATGGGTAGGGGGCGTCGACTGTCCGGCGACGGAGGTTGTAGGACATACTCCCCCTGAGGGGCCTGTTGGACTTCCCAGTCTTCATCATGCACCCGATGGTGACACCGGCTGCACAACAGGACAAGGTTGTCGATGTCGGTCGGACCCTCGGCCGCCCAATGGACGATGTGATGCGCCTGGCACCAGGCCGGATCGGCCCCGCACCCGACACATCCCCGGTCTCGGGCGATCAGAGCCATCCGTTGCGCAGGGGTGGCGGTCCGTCTCCCCAGCCCCACCCAGAGAGGCTGTCCCCGGGAGTTGAAGATGGCGGGAAGGATGCGGGCCTGGCAGGCCAAGTCTTTGAACACCTCCACCGGCATGGGTGTGCCGTCCCCGAGGCGAGCGTCATGGATCTGGCGCAACCCGATGTCGTAGTCCGCGATGAGAAACAGAGTGGTGATAGGCGCTTTCTTGCGGGCGTCCGGTCGGCAGATCAGGTCCGCCAGGGCGTCGGCCATCCGCTGTTCGGTCGAGGGGCGATGGTCTGGATCCTCTTCCCGCCACAACTCTCGGGTCTTGGCCGCCAGGGCGGTCTTCACCCGTTCCCCGGTAACCGGGTCGAACTCGGCGTGCAGCACGGTCATGCCGTCTCCCCGAGCCACCCTGATCCAGGCCTTGCGATTCCGGCGCTGCTTCTTCAGCGTCGACATACCGTCGTCTTCGGATCGTTCCTGCTCGTGTTGGCGGGCCGTACGGACGAAAACGTCCACCGGCTGCGAAGACGCCTTGTCCACCAACTCCTCCTCATCGATCTCGACCCGCCCCGCGGCGTCGGCGATGATCTGGGCATGGTCGAATGTGATCTCGCCCTTGCGGAAGGCATCCGATGTAACGGGCAAGTCCTTCAGCTTGCCGGCGGTCTCCACCTCCTTTCGCGACTTGCCGGTCGACTGGCCGGACTGCTCGCGCACGGTCTTCTCCGTCAAACCCTGCCCCCTCCGAAGCACAAGCTCCGCAGCCGCCTCCACCCGCACCGCCTTGGCTTGCGACTCGACCCGGCTGGCCGAACGCATACGCTCCTCCAACTCTTCCACGGTGGCATCCTTCACAGGTGCGGAAGGCAAGACCACCAGCACCCGGTGAGCCGACAAACCGTTCGATCTGTGCTTATCCATGTTCTCCACTTTACAACAGGGGTGTGACAGAACTACTGCTATATAGCATCAACCATCCTACAAATCCCCCACACTGCACACCCGGCTCCAAGATCCGTGCAGACTCAGTTGAAAGGGTGACCTTCGCTCCCTCGGATCCGGCCAGCGCCGATCGAACCCCGGGGTTGAACAAAGCGGTCGGGGATGCCCAATACGCCCAGCATTACTACCGTTTAAGGGCATGGCGGACCAGAAGACGTTCGAGCAGGACGTGGCGGAGTTGATTCCTCAGCTTTATGGAATGGCGCTCCGCCTGGCCCGCAACCGCCCCGACGCCGAGGACCTGGTGCAAGAGGCCCTGTTGCGGGCCTACCGGGGCTACCACACCTTCCGTGCGGGGACCAACCTCAAGGCCTGGCTGTTCCGGATTCTCACCAACACGTTTATCAACGAGTACCGCAGACGGTCTCGCCGGCCCCGCGAGACGGAATTGGACGAGAGTACCGAGGTTTCTCCCTATCCGTCTCATTCGCACTCCCGCTTCCAGTCCTGGGCCAAAGCGCCCGAGGACCACCTGATCGAGCAGATATTCGAGTCGGACATCGTGGAGGCCATCGAAGACCTTCCCGTCATCTTCCGCATGCCGGTGCTGTTGGCGGATGTGGAGGGCCTGTCGTACAAGGAGATAGCCCAAGCTCTCGATCTTCCCATGGGAACTGTCATGTCCCGGCTCCATCGGGGAAGAAACGCGCTCCGAAAAGCGTTGTGGGAGTATGCAAGCAAGCGGGGATTGACCCCGTCGGAGGTTCCGTGTGTCTAAAGACTGCCGCCACACCATCACCTACCTCTACGGATATGTCGACGGTGAGTTGGAAGTCGAGACGGAGCACCGACTGGTCAACCACTTCAGCTACTGTCCGCCTTGTAAGAACATAGAAATCGTGGAGCGCCGCGTCCGCTACACCATCAGGCACCACCTCACCGAGGAGGTGCCTGAAGTCTTTATGGAGCGACTCAGGGGGCGACTGGCCATAGAGAGGCAACGCTTACGGAACCGATGAGAGGGGGTAGTCTATGGTGTCCATGAGTCGGCATAGGTGGACAGCCCTGGCTTTGGCGGCGATTCTGGCCTTGGGAGTTGCATTACCCGCCCTGGCGCAGGAAGAAGCCGTCAAAGCCGGAGGAGGAGAGGCAGAACCCGCACAGATCGTCCCGGGAATAGTGGTGGAGGAATCCGCCCCCGCAGAAGCGGTCGCCGATTGGACCTACCGCTACCTCGTACCCACCTGTCTGGCGCTGGCCCTGATCATCTGCGTTCTGACAGTGGTGCTTTATTTCACCAGGGTGGTTAGGTCCCGGTACAAGTCGGTTAGTTGACCGAAGCCGCGCCTCCCGCTGGGGTCGACGAGTCCTCCACCCCGAACGGCGATCCCCGGCGCCTGGTCCAGCTATTCGCCGAGATAAGCAAACGGGTCGAGTTTCCCTCCGGACGCTTGGTGATCGCCCTCTCGGGGGGCGCCGACTCGGCGGCGGCCGCGTGGCTTCTGGCCCGCGAAGAACGAGTGACGAGAGCCGTCCACGTCAACCATTCCCTTCCCCACTCCTCCAGAATGGCGGAAGCCGCCCGGGGCATCTCCACAAAGTTGGGAATGGACCTGGCGGAGGTCTCGATCCACCCCGGCGCCGAAAGCGAGGACGCCATGCGCACTGCCCGCTACGAGGCGCTGGCCGACCACTCGAGACCGGATGAGGTGGTCATAACCGCCCACACCGCCGACGATCAGGCCGAGACGGTGCTGCACAACCTGCTGCGCGGGGCCGGCCTGGACGGGATGGCGGGCATCCCCCCGCGCCGGGGCCGGTTCCACCGTCCCCTCCTGGGCGTATGGCGTTCGGAGACCCGTGAGTTGGCCACTCTGAGCGGTCTTCCGTGGGAGGACGACCCCCAAAACGACGATCCCCGGTATCTCCGCAACCGCATCAGGCGTCGCCTCATCCCCCAACTGGAGGCCGAATACCAACCGCGGCTTCGCGAAGCACTGGTAAGGATGTCGTCTCTCGCCGGCGCCGACCTCTCCCATCTGGAGTCACTCGCCGCCCTAACGCCCATCCGTATGTCCGCCGACGGAACGGCGGAGCTTTCCTGCGCCCGGCTGGCCGAACTCCCGCCGCCCATCTCGTCGCGGGTGGTGCGGCAGGCGCTGCGACGGGTGCGGGGCCCTCACGCCGGCTCGGAGGCCGAAGTGCAGCGGGTGATGGAAGTGGCCCGGGGGAGGACCCGGCGTACCGAACTCGAAGGCGGAGTCACCGTGACCCGCTCCGGCGACCGGTTGCTGTTTGTCCGAGGCGGCTAAGGTGGAGTAGGTCTCGATGGATTCGATTAGTCCCTTCATCTCCGGTGAGCAAATCGCCGTTCGCCTACAGGAGATGGGCAAACGGATTACCGCCGACTACGAGGGCCGGGACCTGTTGATCGTGGGAGTCTTGAAGGGCACTTTCATGGTGATGGCCGATCTTGCCCGCCAGATCAAGCTTCCCACCCAATTCGACTACATGGCGGTCTCCTCATATGGCGCCGCCACCAAGCTTCCCACCCAATTCGACTACATGGCGGTCTCCTCATATGGCGCCGCCACCAAGACGTCGGGGGTGGTGCGGGTGCTGAAGGACCTCGAGCAGGAGATCGCCGGGCGCCATGTGCTGATTTGCGAGGATATAGTCGACTCGGGACTCACTCTCAACTACCTGATGAAGAGTCTCCGGGTGCGGGGGCCCGCCTCCCTTGAGATCGCCGCCCTTCTGTTCAAGGAGGGCATCCAGCGGGTACCGGTCGACGTCAAGTACGTGGGCTTTCGGATAGGCCCGGAGTTCGTGGTGGGCTACGGGCTGGACTACGACGGCAAGTACCGGAACCTGCCCTATGTGGGTATCCTGACCCAGTCCTAGGTGATTATGTCCCAGGGCGGGATAACATTAAAGCTGGTAGGCCCCCAGACTTGCCTACCATGATGCCTAACCAATTACGCCTCCCGCCTACCACCACTTTTTTCGAAGAAGAGCCTTAAATTGCGCCGCAGCCTCCGCATCCTCCTCATCTACGGTCTCTTGATCCTCACGATGGCTCTGGTTTTCCAGAATTTCGGGAGCGACGACGATCCCGCCCGGGAGATAACCACCGGGGAATTCCTGGCCGCCGTTGAGGCGTCTCAGGTCGAGTCGGTGTTGATTCTCACTCGGTCGCTGGAGGCCAGGGGACGCTATGTCGGCTCCACCGCTCCACCGGGACAGTACGACTTCGCGGCGAAGTACCCCGAGGGCTATGAGGGCCAACTGGCCGAGATACTCGATGACCGAGGGGTGCAATACGACACCGACCACGAACCCCCCGGACCCTGGAGCGTGCTGGTGGGAATGCTGCCCTGGCTGCTCCTGATCGGGTTCATGGTCTTCATCTTCATGCAGATGCAGAGATCGGGCAACCGCATCATGCAGTTCGGAAAGACCCGAGCCAAGATGGTGAAGAAGGACAACCCCGACGTCACCTTCGAGGATGTGGCCGGCCTGGAGGAAGCCATAGAGGAGTTGGGCGAGATAAGGGACTTTCTGGCAGACGCCGACAAGTTCCGGGCGATGGGCGCCAAGATTCCCAAGGGCGTCCTGCTGTTCGGTCCTCCCGGCACGGGCAAGACGCTCTTGGCCAAGGCGGTGGCGGGCGAGGCCGGCCGGCCGTTCTTTTCCATCTCCGGGTCCGACTTCGTCGAGATGTTCGTCGGAGTGGGCGCCAGCAGAGTCCGTGACCTCTTCGAACAGGCCAAGCAGAACAGCCCCGCCATCATCTTCATAGACGAGATCGACGCGGTGGGCCGCCACCGGGGCGCCGGACTGGGAGGAGGGCACGACGAGCGGGAACAGACCCTCAACCAACTCCTGGTGGAACTGGACGGCTTCGACACCAACACCGGAGTCATCGTGATCGCCGCCACCAACCGTCCCGACATTCTCGATCCGGCTCTTCTCAGACCCGGACGCTTCGATCGCCAGATCGTCATCGACTCTCCCGACATCAAGGGGCGCCAGGCCATCCTGGAGGTCCATGCCCGCGGCAAGCCGCTCAACCCCGAAATAGACCTGGAAGTCCTGGCCCGGCGCACTCCCGGTTTCACGGGCGCCGATCTGGCCAACCTGATCAACGAGGCGGCTCTGCTGGCGGCCCGCAGAAACCAGGAAGAAGTGGGGATGGGAGAGTTGGAGGAGGCCATCGACCGGGTGATCGCCGGGCCTGAACGCAAGGCTCGGATCATGTCCGACGACGAGAAACGGCTGATCGCATTCCATGAGACCGGCCACGCCCTGGTGGGATTTGCTCTTCCCATGGCCGACCCGGTGCACAAGGTGACAATCGTCGCCCGCGGTCGGTCCCTGGGTCACACCCTGGCGCTCCCCACCCGGGACAAATACCTGGTCAAGCGATCGGAACTCCTCGACAAGCTGGCCATGCTCCTGGGAGGAAGAAGCGCCGAGGAACTCATCTACGCCGACCCCACCACCGGCTCCACCGACGACATCGAGAAAGCCACCACCATAGCCCGGCGGATGGTCATGGAGTACGGCATGAGCGACCAACTCGGTCCGATGCAATACGGCAGGCCCGGCGGAGAGGTCTTCCTGGGCCGCGACTACAACCGCCAACCCGATTACTCCGACCAACTGGCCGCCGACATAGACGACGAGGTCCGCAAGCTCATCAGGGTGGCGCACTCCGAGGCGCGCCAGATCCTGGCGGCCCACCGCCCCGCCCTGGACAGGATGGTGGAGGCCCTCCTGGTAAAGGAGACGCTTGACGCAGACGACATCGAAGAGGTATTCCACGACGTGCCGAAGTGGGAGGCAACCGACACCCCCGAAATGCGCCTCCACCCACCGCCGGGCATCTCGTCCGGCGATCCCGGAAGAGAGAGGGTGGCCGCCGCCAGCCGAAACGACCAGTCCCGGTCCTCTTAGCCCGTATCATGCCGGCCGGCGTTCTCAAACCCCGAGGCTTCAGGTGGATTATCACCTCCCGCTTGGCGGTGAGCGAGCGACTGGGCGGACAGGGAGTGACACATCGCAAGGTGCGACGTCAACAGGAAGTGCTGTGGCTCCAACAGGAAGCCGGGATCACCGACGTGGTCAGCCTCCTCGCCAACAACCAGAACATCAAGGTCTACCGGGAGTGCGGCTTCGGAGCCCATCGGGTTCCCGTCGGGTCCGAGGTGGAGGAGACCGAACGCCGCTCTCTATACGACAAGCTCGCCGAACTGCTGAGTGACCCCGACGCCAAGATCCTGGTGCACCGGGACGTGATCGATGAAGACCTCGGAGGACTAATGAGCGGCTTTCTGGTGGACTCCGGACTGATCCCCGATCCGGTCAGGGCGGTCACCATCATCGAACAGATCCTGGGTCGCCCGATCGGTGCCAGAGGACGTTCGCTGGTCCCGAATTACCTCTCCGGAGAGTGAACACCCGCCTCCGCCTGGCGGTGATCGGGCCAGGTCGCGCCGGTGGCGCATTGGCGATCGCCGCTCGGGCAGCCGGGCACTCGGTTGAGACGGTGGCGGGTCCTTCCGGCGCCATCCCTCCGGCGCTGGCGGAAACCCGGGTGAAGCAGGTCGGCAGGCTGTCACCCTGTGACCTGCTGCTCTTAGCCACGCCCGACGATGTCATCGAGGAGACCGCTCTCCGTCTGGCATCCGATCCCCCTCCGGCAGGTGTGGCCGCGCACCTCTCCGGATTCGCGTCCCTTGCCCGGCTGGAGGCGTTGGAGCGAGCCGGTCTGGAGGTCGGGTGTCTTCACCCCTTGCAGACTCTCCCCTCCCCCCAGCGTGGCGCAGCCGCCCTGGCGGGGTCGACTGCCGCGATCACCGCCCGATCAGAGAAGGCGGCCGCATTGCTGCGGTCATTCGCCCAGAGCCTGGGAGTTTCCAGTTTCTGCCTCGAAGACCGCTTCAAGCCTCTCTACCACGCCGGAGCCGCCACCGTCGCCCTGGGAGTGGCCACCGCCCTGGGGGTGGCCGCCGACCTGTTCGAGGCGGCCGGCGTCTCCTTCTCCCAATCCAGGGGCCTCGCCACCCGGGTGTTGGAGAACTGCTTCGAGATGGGACCCGACCATGCTCTCACCGGTCCGGCGGTACGCGGGGACCAGGGCACCATTGCAGGACATCTGAGAGCCGCCGAGGCTGTCTCTCCTGAGCTTGCCCACCAGTATCGGCTGCTTGGACGTACAGCCGCCCATAGGGCCGGCCGCCGAGGAGAGTCCCTTGAGACCAAGAACGACCGGTCGGCGGGCGGGTCCCGGTCATGAGGGTCGTCTCGACCTTCTCCGAGGCGCGGTCCGCAGCCACGGAGGCGTGCCACCGGTCCGGCGGCGAGGAAGGACCGGCGCCGATCGGGTTGGTGCCCACCATGGGGTTCCTTCACGAGGGTCACCTGTCCTTGATCTCGCGGGCACGCCGGGAATGCAGGGTCGTGACGATGTCCCTGTACGTCAATCCACGACAATTCAACGTGTCCTCGGACTTCG
>JAPPKR010000264.1 GCA_028819835.1 bacterium
CGGTATCGGTGTCATGCGCGCCGTATTCAGCAACCAACTCGGATGTAGTCCTCAAGGGGAATCCCTTCGTGTGAAAACAGGGCTAATGCGTCAAAATGGACGAGCCCCGATTAACTCGCCTTCCATTCTAGCACCCCGTCGGGGACAAACCTATTCCAATGAAGGTGACGGCTCTGCCGCCGAGGCCAACCGCACACGAACCTCCGCGATGTCGCGGTCCACCTGCGCCAACAACTCGTCCACCGACCCGAACTTGGTCTCGGGCCTGATCCGATCCCCGATGAATCCCAGCTTCAACCGTTTCCCGTAGAGGTCGCCCGAGAAGTCGAGGAGGTGCGCCTCGGTCATGAGCCTGTTCTCCCCGAAGGTGGGGCGCACCCCGAGGTTGACCGCCGCCGGATGGCGCTCTGCCTCCACCTCGGCCCAGGCTGCGTATATGCCCATGGCCGGCATCGACATGCGCGATGAGATCTCCAGATTGGCCGTGGGTATCCCCAGCTTGGCGCCCCGTTGCTCACCATGGATCACCGTCCCGCGCAGCTCGAAAGGCCGCCCCAGGAGTTCCGCCGCCTCTCCGGTGAGTCCCTCCGCCAGGCACCGGCGAATCCGGGAGGAGTTGATCGGGGCGCCGGAGGAATCCGAGGAGGCGTCGGCGGCCAGGAGACCCACCACCTCCACACCGAAACCGTGCTGCAAGCCTGCCCGGCGCAGGGTCTCGGCCGACCCCTTCCCGCCTTTCCCGAATCGGAAGTTCTCCCCTACAACTAACAGCCTCGCCCTCAACCGCCCCAGGAGCACCTCGGTTATGAAGCCGTCCGCATCCATCTCCCTTACCTCCGAGAACGGCATCACCCCCACCGCTCCGATGCCCATCCCCTCCAGTATCTCGAGACGATGAGGGATCGATGTGAGCATCCTGGGAGCCTTCTCGGGGGCCAGCACCTCCAGGGGATGCGGATCGAAGGTGGCCACCGCCGGGGCGAGTCCTGACTCGGCGGCCCTGCGCACCAACACGTCGAGAAGTCGTCGGTGACCGCGGTGGACGCCGTCGAACACCCCAACGGTGACAGCCGTACCGGGAACGGAGGAGGGAAGGCGCCAACTGTGAGGCGGGCCATCCAATACGATCAACTGCTTTCCCCCTACGGGCCGGCTATCCCCTTAAAGATTACGGCCTCTCACACCCGCAGTTTTCAACGATAAGAGTGGACACCGGACCGGATACCATTTAGAACCAATGGCAGAGAAGATCAAGATCGTCGGCTTCTCAGGCAGCCTGCGGCAGGGCTCATACAACAGCGCCCTGCTGAGACTGGCCCCCGCGGTGGTCCCCGAGAGCGCCGAGTTGGAGCTGGTCTCCCTGGCCGACATCCCGTTCTACAACGGTGATGTCGAAGACGCCGGCATGCCTGAGCCAGTGGCTGAATTCCGGGCGAGGCTGGCGGCGGCCGACGCCCTGTTGATCTCCACGCCCGAGTACAACTCCTCGGTGCCGGCGGTGTTGAAGAACGCCATCGACTGGGCATCCCGAGGCCCGGACTCGCCTCTGGCGGGAAAGACTGCCGCGCTCATGGGAGGGGGCGGTGGCTTCGGTTCTTACCGTTCCCAGTCCCATCTGCGAGACGTGCTGCGCAACACCGGCGTGTTCGAACTGCCCTCTCCGGCCGTGCAGGTCCGCGGGATCTGGAACAAGTTCGGCGAGAACCTCGAACTTCAGGATCCCCGCATACGCGACCGGGTGGCGGCGCTGCTACGGGAACTGGTCTCCTGGACGCTCGCCATGCGTCACCACCGGCGCTGAACTCAGCGAAGCCGGTATCTCCGGTGGACTATTGGTAACTGACGAAGACCACCAGGGGGCTCAATTCCAGGACCTGTTCGGGGGTGGCCAGGGGAGAATCCTCATCGAAGAAGTTCTTCCATCCCCAGTGCCAGCCCTGATCGTCGGTACCCGCCGTAAGGGCTCCCCACGTCTCGTACTTGGTGGCGAGAGGGCCCTGGCCGTCCATGTGGATCACCACCGCCAACTCAGGCGGCGTGGCGATTGTCTCCCGGTCCCGGATCATGGTGAATCGGAATTGGTGGACCATCAAGAGCTTCTGGGGTAGCCGCTCCCTCCTCACCAACCCCGCAAGCCACTCGGCCACCGCGTTGACCTCAGCCGCCTCCACCGACCCTATCTGGCGCAGGTGCACCTGGTTCGGTTTCAGGCGCCACTCGGGGTCGAGCGCCAGCCCCACATGGGGCAGGACCAGGAGTTCCTCGTAGTACTTGGCCTGGGTCAGGAAGTCGGTCCGTCCCGGCTGGAGGTCCAGCGCCACGTAGACGCCCTCCTGGCCGGCGTACTCGACCCAGGGCATCAGGGCTTCGACTGAGTTCTCTCCCGAGTAGTCCCCGTCGCGTCCCGCCCGGGCGGTGGCCACGGTGGCGATTATCTCGAACGTGGGGATGGTCGGCACCCCGTCTGCGGCGTACTCCTCAAGGTAGGGCGCCATGCGCTCCAAGCCCTCGGCGGGACCCTGTTCCCCCAGCACCCCCAGCACGCCGGTGGTCGTAGCGCCGTAGAAAGCCACCAACCGCCGGTCGGGAAATATGGTCCTCCCCCCGCCCGGGAGTTCGGGACCCATAAGCGTTGTCTCCAGCCACCACCGATCCGAGTCAGGCAATGCGCCGACGGCCCACACCTCCGATGCCCCCACCGCGTGTTCTTCCAGCGCGGCCCCGGCATCGGCCCACCCGACCGTCTCCTCGGGATTCCAGTAAAGAGCCGTCTCCCCCAGAGAGGAAACCGCGGCGGCCACCGCCAGTCCGGCAGCGGGCCGCGCAGGATCGACCAACCACAGGCGCGAAGTCTCCGAATCCCAGGAGCCGCCTCCCATCACCAGATCCGCCACAGGAGAAGGTTCCCCCGTCGGCCGGATGCGGGGGGCAAACAAAATGCCCAACCGCTCTCCGGTGAAAACCAGGGAATGAAGAGCGAGATTGCCGGTCACCGGAGAAGCGCCGGTCACCACCGAACGATCATGTGCAGAGATCCAATCGATCAGTTCCTCGGGTTCCGCCGGCATGCGGATGATCTCAGCGCCAGCGGTCCGGAGCGAATTCGGTATTCCGTCCATCAGCCAGATCCGCCTCGGCGACAGCCGGCCCAGTTCTTCGACCAAGGCCCCTTGAGATGACGGGAGGAAGAAGAGCAAGGGAGAGGATAAACGGGCCGCCAACTGGGCGGCGATCGCCGCGGTTTCAAGGTGGGAGGGATGGGCTACCACCACATCGTCCGCGCATTTATGAAGACGCTGGGAGATGGCGACAGCAATCGCAGCCGGATCATTCCCCTCAAGATCCACCAGCACCGGCGGACCGGATGCACTCGGACCGGCAAGTACCGGCTCGCAGACCCTCGGCGGAAGGGTGGTAGTGGTGGTCTCGGGCGCGGAAGTGGAGACAGGGGATCCACCATCATCAACACTGCCCTCCTGAGAACGGGCATTGGTAGTACGGGTGGGGGTGGAAGGAAGCGTCGTGGCCGCGGTGCCGGGAGCCGACTCTACGGACGCGACCTCCTCCACCGAAGGAGCGGCAGACGGACCCGATTCGCCATCCCGGGAGCCGAACCAGAGAGCCGCCCCCAGGATCACGACAACCGCACCGGCCACAGCCGCCACCACCGGCCCCCTACGGCTCCCCGAGTCCGGATGTCTATGCATCGAAAACGGTCAGCGGGAGGCGTCGGGACAGATGAACCACTGCTTGTTGGGAAGGCTAGAAGAGCTTTGGTCTTCATGGCGGTAATCGGGTCTGGAATACCTGGGCACAATGGGCTAGGTAACCAGTAGAAAACCCTCTCCGAACTGGACAAGCGTCGTCAGTGGACAGCCCTGATCGCTTTGGGACCGATCGGCACTGCAGTCTCATTGTCCGTTGGACCCGAGAAGCCAGAGCCTCTGCCGCCGGCCGGGTGAAATGCGGCTTCATCCACCGCTGCCTGCTCGATGCGGGACTAAGGGAGGAAACCGAATACTATATAACTGCGGATGCCCTATCACGATGTCGAACACTTGACAGTCCCGGATAGGGTCGACAGTGGCAGGATGCCTCCCGCCGCGAGAGCAGCACTGGTTCTGGGTCTGATCTATGTGTTCCTGGTGGGCGTCTCGTCGCTGGAGTCCGGCATCAAACTCCTGGGAGCCGATGTCCAGGAGACCCTTTTCTCCACGGTCAGGAACCCGCTCGCCGGGCTCTTCGTCGGGATTCTCGGCACCGTGCTGGTGCAGTCCTCGTCAGCCAGCACGTCGGTGATAGTCGGCCTCGTGGCCTCCGGTGTGCTGGGCTTCGAATTTGCCGTGCCCATGGTGATGGGCGCCAACATCGGAACGACGGTGACGAACACGCTCGTGTCGCTCGCCCATCTCCGGCGGTCGGCCGAGTTCATGCGGGCTTTCGCGGCGGCGGTAGTGCACGATTTCTTCAACGTGGTGATCGTCTTGGTGCTCCTGCCTCTGGAACTGCTCACGGGCGCCATTTCCGGCCTGGCCGAGCGAATCACCGAGCCCCTGGTCGGCGCGGCCGGCACGGAGTGGAAGAGCCCCATCAAGGGGTTGGTCAAGCAACCGGTGGGCTGGCTGGAGGATCTTTGGAGCGGTTTCGGGGCAAACGGTGATGCGCTCGGCACTCTCCTGGTCGTTTGCGGGGTGGCGACGGTGTTGTTGGCGCTGGCGTTCGTAACCAAGAACATGCGCCGTCTGGTGGCTCAACGAGTGGAGCACTCCCTGAACCTGGCTCTCAGCAAAGGCAGCGGCTTGGTGGCCCTGCTGGTGGGGTTGGTGATCACGATCTCGGTGCAGTCATCCAGCATCACCACCTCGATGCTGATCCCGTTATCGGCTGCCGGTGTCCTGACGCTTCGCAACGCCTATCCCGTCACCCTCGGCGCCAATGTCGGCACCACCATCACGGCGTTGCTGGCTGCGCTGGCGACCAGTAGACCCGAGGCGCTCACCATAGCCCTGGTCCACACGCTGTTCAACATAGGCGGAATCCTGCTGCTCTACCCGATAACCGCCCTTCGGCAGATCCCCATCCGCGGAGCCGAGATCCTGGCCCGCCTGGCAGTCGAGCGGCGCTTGCTGGCGGTGGCTTACGTGGCGGGCATGTTCATAGCCGTACCTTTCATCGGCGTCGCTCTGCTCAGCTGAACAGTTCCGCCACACAACGGTCGACCCAACTGTCAACCACCGGGTCATTCCCTCCTCGATATCAGCACTTCGCGTGGTTCTACACCCGGGAACCGGGGAAATCTTTTCTGTGCCCATCGGGGAGGCCGTGACAGGCCCAACTATGTTTGATCTGGGTGTACGCGAGCGCCCGTGTTACAGCCACGAGTGTGGGCCTTCTACTCGGATTCCTTGCATTGGGGTACCGCGGACCGCACATCGGTGACGCCGGCCAAGACTTGACGCCTGCCGGCACTGCTTTGGTCTCCCAGGCCGGTCCAACAAACGATGAACTGGTGCTGCATCCGGTCGCCAGAATCTCGGGCGGCTTCGTTCCCAAGTCGGTCGTGGCGTCGGGGACCGGTCTGTACTTCGCTCAGAACATGATGTACCGGCATACGATCTCGGTCCTCGACCACCAAAAGAACCTCGTCGCCACGATAGATGATTCAGTTGACTTGCGGGCGTTCGGGTACGACGTCCCCGGAGATGTCTACCGGGGAGCACCCGTGGAAGCCGCCTTCACATCGGACGGTTCGTTCGCCTTCGTGTCCAACTACCGAATGTACGGCCCGGGCTTTAACCCCCATGCCGGCAGTGACTCCTGTCAGAAGGACCAGGGGCAGGACAGCTTCGTATACCGGATAGACACCACAACACTCGACATCGACCGCGTCTATCCGGTGGGACGGGTCCCCAAACACCTGGCCGTCACATCGGACGATCGCCTGCTGCTGGTATCCAACTGGTGCGGCTTCGACACCACCGTAATCGACTTGGCCACTGACGAAAGAGTCGCGTCGGTGGACGTTGGTCGGTACCCGAGAGGCATTGCCGTCACCAGTGACAGCGACACCGCCTACATAGCTCTCATGGGATCCACCGACATAGCCGTGATCAACCTCTCAGCCCTCCTGTCCATGGAGGACACACCCAGTGCGCTGGACACATCCGTACGGACATACATAAGAGGTGTTGGAGTCTCACCGCGCCACCTGGTACTGAGCCCGGACGACGAGACCCTCTATGTCACACTAAGCGGGGAGGATGCGGTCGTGGCGGTCGATCTCGACTCAGGCCAAGTCATCCAACGAGTACACACCGGTCACGCGCCTCGAAGCATGGACATCTCCACCGACGGCACAGCGCTCTACGTGGTCAACTACGAATCGGACACCATGAGCAAGATCCGGACACTCGACTTCACGATACGGCAGGAATTCGAGACAACACCCAAACCAATTGGGATCACCTACGACCCCTTCAACGACGAAGTCTGGGTATCAACCTACACCGGCACCATCCACGTATATGCCGAACGCGAGTAGTTGCTCAGTTTGATCTGGGAAATCACATAGGGAAGTCGATTCCCAATCGGGGCCGTTGGGTCAACCCCCGCCCCGATTCTTACCCTCGCTGATTACAAGTTGACATTCGCGGCCAGCGTTATTCTTGGCTGTTGCGCCTGGTCCCCGGGGTGCTGGCCCAACCGGACGGGATCGTGCGCCACTGGGACGGTCAGGCAGTACCGGCAGGGTTACCAGGAGTTCAACCGTACGAATGGATCTAATCAACCTCTATGACTACGAGGCACGGGCCAAGCAGGTCCTGCCGCACAGCTATTGGGAGTATCTCGAAGCCGGGGCGATGGATGGGCTTACCACGGCTCGAAACCGCTCTGCCTTGGAGGCGCTGACGCTGAGGCCGCGTTTTATGCGAGATGTCACCGAGCGGAAGATATCGACCACTGTCTTGGGGACGGACATCAGCTTTCCGGTGATGATTTCGCCGGCTGACGGTCATGCCACCGCCCACCCTGAAGGCGAGCGCGCCACCGCGCGCGGTGCAGGGATGTCCAACACCCTGATGATGTGCAGCACCAATTCCAACAACAGCATGGAAGAGATTGCCGAAGTGGCCACCGGACCGCTCTGGTTCCAGCTTGCTCACCGTGGCTACAACTTCACGGAAAACCTGGTCAAGCGCGCTGAAGCAGCCGGTTTCGGGGCGATAGTACTCACCATCGACGCGCCGATTCTCATCCCCACGGAACGGGCCGTGCGCAGCCGTTATCAGCGCCCGGGCGAGTATGGAAACTTCCGTGAACACCAACACCGAGTTTCTGGCGTCAGCAGCGCGGACGAGACCCCGCCCTGGGAGCCGCTCCGATGTGCTCCTCTCACTTGGAAGGAGTTGGATTGGTTACGGAGCCTCACCAAACTGCCCCTGGTGTTGAAGGGGGTTCGCGTGGCGGAAGACGCTCGCAGGGCTGTGGAGAGCGGCGTCGACGGGATACTGGTGTCTACCCACGGCGGACGCCGGTTTGACGGTGATATGTCCAGCATTGAGGTGTTGCCGGAGGTCGTTGCCGCCACCCAGGGAAAGGCGGAAGTGTACGTCGATTCCGGGATCCGGCGTGGAACCGATGTACTAAAAGCGTTGGCCTTGGGCGCTACCGCTGTCGGGGTCGGCAGGCCATTGTTCTGGGGTCTGGCCGTAAACGGCGCACAAGGCGTGCATCATGTGCTTGAGTTACTGAGAGAAGAGTTCGACCGGGCCATGGTCTACTGCGGCCAGCACAGCGTGGACCAACTGGAGGACCGCCTACTCAACATACCGCGAGATTGGGGACCCTTCCGTACGGAAAACGACATTGCGGATCATCTCCCGTTCGCGAGAGAAACAGGGCAAGTTGACCGTCTGTAGTCCGAGTAGCTCTTTCGTTTTGCTCTGAGCCGAGGACCTTCCCGGCGGCGGGGTTAGACGCCTTCTGCGAGGATCATTCGGGCTCTTGCGGACCGGTCGATGAGGTCCCGGAGTGCTGCGAACTCGGGGGAGTCCGCGAAAGTGCGCGCCTGGTCGAGGCTTGCGAACTCGATCACCACTACGCGACCCGGCTGCCATTCACCGTACTTGTGCTCGGTCCTTCCGCCCCGGACCAGGTACTTCCCGCCGTAGGTTTCGACGACGCCCACGATTCGGTCTGTGAACTCGGCGTATGCCTCTTCGTCGGTTACTTCGGTGTTGACTATCACATATCCCAGCATGGCTGGTTCTCTCCTTTCGGGTCGGTCATGAGATCAGGAATCGGGTAGGGACTCCACCTGTACTGCGACGATATCGATGCCGTAGTACTTGCGGTGCCGCACCGAGGAAGCGTAGTGGCGCAGCAGGCGGAACGATAGGTCTCTCACGTCCGCGGTGTCGGTATGTTCAACCAGGTACGCCAGGTGATCCTCGATGTTCCCCTCGCCGAAGATGGCCATGAACTCCAGGTCGATCGTCCCGGCGCTGCGCTGAGCGGTGACAATCAGACGCGGTACAGCCTCATCTGCATAGTCCTCCCGTAGTTCCAACATGGTGGAGAGGGTCTCCTCTCCCGCCGCGGTCAGACGTTCCGTTGAAGGAGGACTCCAGCCTGCACGGGTGGCGAGTCCGGTGAGGAAAGCGTTGACCCGGGGAAGATCGGACATGTCGAGTCCGACCTCGAGCCGCGTGCGGCGCGGGCTGGACAGTTCCATAAGGGACGTCATCACCACCACCGCCAGAACGCCGACCACCAACCCGCTGCCGAACAGCACGCCCCAGGCTCCATCCAGGAGGTCCGCCAGCACGTCATTGCTCTCCAGACCGACGCCTATCGCCAGGGACGCTCCTGCCACCATCCCCTTGCGGTGGTCGAGACCGTCCTTGACGATGATCCGCATGCCCTCCACCAGGAGCAGTCCCATGATCATCAGGAGGACCGCTCCCATCACTGAACTGGGCGTGGCGAGCATGACGGCCACAAACTTGGGGAAGAACGCCAGCAGGATCAGCAAGGCCCCGATCGTGTGCCCGACCCGGCGGGAGGCGACCCCCGTGAAGTTGATCAGCGAGATGCAGGAAGCGGTGACGATGATGGGAGGGATCGTCCCCGCTATCCCCGACAGCAGCATTGTCGTTCCACTGACATTGAGGGTCCCCTGGACCGCGCGGAAGTCCGTGGCGCCGGGACGGCGGCGTGAGACCTGCTGGAGCACCGCCCCGTCGCTGCTCGACTTGACCGCCACCACCAGGCTGACGATCAGGAACATCGGCAACAGCCCCCAGAATTCCGGGCCGGGCGAGAGGTCCAATCCCGGCCACGCGCCAGTGTCCGGCAGGTCGAACCAGGGCGCCTCCCGCACCGGCTCGAAGTCGTACAGTCCCACCGCCATGGCGACCACCGATCCGGCGCCGATCCCGATGGGTATCGCCCACAGGCGCCAGATTTTCGTGCCGCGCAACACCAGGAAGAGGAAAGTGACGAACGCCGCCCCGGAGGACGCCAAGCCCAGCGATGGCGACACGCCCGCGGGAGTGTCCGCCAACCTGCTGATGGCGATCGGTATCACCGTCGCCGCTATCAGCACCTGTGCGGTCCCCGCCACGACAGGTGTGATGATCCGGCGCATTCTCGGAAGCCAGGTAGCCACCAGGAACTGGAGCACCGACGTTACGACCAGCAGCATCGCCAGAGTGGCCGGGCCCCCTTCCATCAGCGCCAACACGGACACGCCTATGAACTGCCCGCCCGACGCCATCATCATAATGTGCCCCGCCCCGAACTTTCCCAGGCGGCTGGCCCCGAGGATGGTGCCGAACCCCGTGATCGTCAGGGCGGCAAAGACCACCCAGGAGAGATAGGCCCGGTCCTCGCCTGACCCGAGGACGAAGATCGTCACCACGATGACAGTGATCGACAAGCTGATCATGATCCCCTGAACCGCCACCCCCAGCGTCAGGCGGGCAGAACACCCCTCATCGGGTTCGTACCGTATGTAATCGTTGACCCTCATCAAGCCCCGGTTCCGTCCGAAATAGGATCACCACCCCCCGGAATTCGCTCGTCAACCACGGCATTCAGCCTAGTGGAAGAGGCAATCCCCGGTATGCCCGCGGGCCCGTGAACTCGGGACCGGGCAGCTCGCTGATGAGACAGGTGCTCAAGAGTTATTCTTATCCGGTTGAGCATGAACATTGGATCCGGTGACGCGATTGATCACGACTACGTCAAGCTCGTTGAGAAGGTGGTGAGCGAGGAGGACTTCTTCGGCAGAGCCGCCCGGAACGACCGGGAATCCCGCTACCCGTTCGAGAACATGGCGGCCCTCAAGTCGATCGGAGTGCCTTCCATGGCCATCCATCCACAGTTCGGAGGATCGGGACACAACATCGCCACCCGCACCAAGGTGGCGGAGGTGATTGGCTACGGCGACCCGGTTTCGGCGGCCTGCACCAACATGCACTGGGGGGCGCTCGACCTGATCGGCCCCTATGCCTTCGGGGACCCGAACATGGCGGCTCTGCTCCGGGACTGCGCCGAGAACCAGTCCATGCTCTGCTCGGCCGCTTCCGCGCCTTCCGACGAGTTGGACGTGACCAAGGTGGGCGCCCGGTTCCGCCGGGTGGACGGGGGATGGCTGGGCGGCGGGCGCGGGGGGTTCGCCACCAACTCCGACGGCGCCACCTATGTGGGGACCATTGCCTCGGTGGTGGACGAAGAGGGTGAGTTGGTGGGTCGGAAGCTGTTGGTGATGTTCGTTCCTGTGGGAACGCCCGGCATGATCATCCACGACGACTGGAACGCCATGGGCCTGCGGGGCACGGCCACCAATTCGGTGACCATCGAGAACGCCTTCGTGCCCGACAGGTATGCGATGGTCCGGGATCTCGATCAGGCTCAGGCCACCTTCACCGACGACGAGGGGGAGGTCCAGCACATGGCGTTCGGCCTGCTCAATCTCTCCGGCGGTGGGATGCAGGTGGGCCATTGCCGCCGGATCCTCGATTACATGGCCGGGTACCTCCGCAAGCGCAAGGGCGGCATCGCGGTAGCCATCAAAGGCCAAGTGGCCCTGACCCGCGCCGACGTGGGATGGGCCCAGTCCACCTACGGGCGGATGAGCTTTTGGGTGCGTTCGGCGTCCACGGTGCTGTATGACACCGCCGCCAAGCTGTCGGATCCCCACTTCCCCCAGGAGAAGCGGGCCTGGATCAGCCTGATGGCCTTATATCACGTCCGGCGGATGACCGAGGAAGTGGCCCGGGAGTCCTTCCGGCTGGCCGGGGCGCACGGGATCGTGGCGGCCAGCCCGTATGAGAGGATGTACCGGGACCTGCTGGCTCAGACCGCCATCATCCTCAAGGCACCGGAGATGGAAGAACACCTCGGCAAGGCCGAACTGGGCATGGACTTCGACCCCATACCCGGCGGCTGACCCAAAAGGCTGTGACCTGGGGAGACAGCCTTTTGCGTGCCCGGGGTGGGACTTGAACCCACACGCCACGAAGGACACTGGATTTTAAGTCCAGCGCGTCTGCCATTCCGCCACCCGGGCGACACCAAAGGATTGTAAGCAGAGGTCCTCTGCTAAAGGGTTTGGATGACCCCGTCCAGGAGATCAGATTCGGAGATGAGAGCCTCGGTGCATGCCAGGCGTCTGAGCGATTCGTGGGCGATCACCGCGCCGGCGAGGAGCACCGGCGCCCGGGCGGGGTCCAGGGAAGGGATGGCGGCCGTCTCCGCGATCGTCAACTTGGCCAACTCGGCCAAGAGGATCGCCATTTGCGCGGCCGTGATCGCCGAGTGGTGGACGCGCCGGCGGTCGTAGGCCTCCAGTCCCAAGCCGATCGCCGCCAGGCTGGTCCAGGTGCCCGCCACCCCCACCACCCTGGAGCGGAGGGGAAGGCTTACCTCTCCCAACGCCTCGGCGGCCTGGGCGAAGGCTGCCTGGAGTTGCGATCGGGGCGGGGGGCGGTCCCCTAACACCGACTCGGTCATTCGCACCGAGCCGAGTTGGAGACTCACTGCCTCGATTAACCCCTGCCGGTTGCGCCATACGAACTCAGTTGATCCCCCTCCGATGTCGACCACCATGCAGTTCTCGGGATCGGACAACTCCCCGACCGCGCCGGAGAAGGACAGACGGGCTTCATCCTCTCCTCCGATGGTCTCGGGACGGAACCCCAGCGCGTGCTCGGCGCGGTCCAGAAACACCTCACGGTTGGCGGCGTCCCGCACCGCCGAGGTGGCCACCGCCCTGCCGGCGGTCACCTTCCATTCGGCCATCAACTCCCCGTAGCGCTCCAACGCCGCCACCGTCCGGGCCATGGACGTCTCGGCTAGGCCTTTCTCGGTGAGACCCCTGCCCAGTCCGGTGACCGTCTGCCAGCGTCCCACCTCCCCTTGCGGGGACACCACCAGCAAACGCGCCGAGTTGGTGCCGATGTCCACCGCCGCCCTGTTCAGGGTTCTCTCCAATCGGGATTGGCCGACGGACCCTCGGAGGATTCCAGGATGCAGGGAAGCTCGCAATCCAGCGGTTCCACCCGGGGCGCGGCCCACTCCCCCACCGGGTTGTCGTTTCCGGCCCGGTGGTCGGCGAAGTGGGCGTGGATGCACTTCACACCCTTCCGGGAGCCCGCCACCCCGCCGGTGGGGCGGTGCCGGGCGGTGTCGGGAACCTCGGAGTCCCGTTGCGTGGCGTAGCGGAGATGGGCGGCTTGAAGGCGGGCGCCGAAGGCCGGTTCGCGCTCCGACCGCGCGTCCATGGCCTTCACCCCTCCCTCGGACTCGATCCGGGAGATCCGCTTCACCGCCAGGGGACAGGTCAGCCAGTAACGGGTGGGGAAGGGGGTGCCGTCTTCGAGCAGCGGTGGGATCTCTACCACCACCGGCAGGCCCAGGTGGCAGACCGAGACCACCCTCGAATCGGACCGGGGGGGCCTGCCGATCTGGATGGCCACCACCCGGCGGTCCGCAGACTCCACGACCGGGTCCATCAGGAGTCGGCCGACAGATCGCTCCCGCTGAGATAGCTCCACCACCGCGAGTACCAGGGCTCCTCCTCGATCATCTCGGCCATCTCCACCGGATCCTCCGCCGACGGGGCCGGATCGGGGTCGCGGGGAGACACCACCACGAATGCGGTCTCACCCTCCCTCACATACCCCAGCCGCTCCCGGGCCAGGCGCTCGATCTCGATGGGAGTGTGAAGGGCGTCCAGCCGCTCCTCAAGTTCGGTGTTCTGCGCCACCAACTCGTCCAGTTCCTCGGCGTACTCGGCTATGTTGGTGCTCTGCTCCTCGAGGCGGTCCAGGACAGGCACCGCGTACACGGTGGCGCCCGCCGCCAGGATGGCGGCGCCCGCGATCCACAGCCATCGGTTTCTCCAAGAGCGCTTTGTTTTGCGGGCGGCCTCTTCTTCGCTCATCTTCCCAACGCCTCCCATCCGCCGAACCGCGCACCCGATCCCAGTTCCTCTTCGATGCGGAGCAACTCGTTGTACTTGGCGGTCCTCTCCGAGCGTGCCGGCGCCCCGGTCTTGATCTGCCCGGCCCCCGTGCCGACCGCCAGGTGGGCGATGAAGGGGTCCTCGGTCTCCCCGGAGCGGTGGCTGACCACCCTGGTGTATCCCGAGCGGACCGCTCTGTCCATGGTGCTCAGGGTCTCCGACAGGGTGCCGATCTGGTTCACCTTGATGAGGATGGAGTTGGCGACCCCCCTCCTGATCCCCTCGGCCAGGATCGACTCGTTGGTCACGAACAGGTCGTCCCCGATCAACTGGGCCCGACCGCCCACCTGTCGGGTTAGCATCTCCCATCCCTCCCAGTCGTCTTCGGCCAGGCCATCCTCCACCGAGACCAGGGCGTGGTCCTCTGTCAGGGAGGCCAGGTACTCCACCATGCCCTCCGCCGGGAGTTCCCTCCCTTCGAGGTGATAGCGGCCGTCCCGGTAGAACTCGGAGGCGGCCACGTCCAGCGCCATGCCGACCTCGCGGCCCATCCGGAAACCGGCTCTCTCCACCGCTTCGCCCAGAATCTCCAACGCCGCCCGGTTGGAGGGAAGATCGGGCGCGAACCCGCCTTCGTCCCCCACATTCACCGACATGCCGTCTGAGCTGAGAATCCCCTTCAGCGTGTGATAGATCTCGACGCCGGCCTCCAACGCCTCTCTGAACGTGGGAAATCCGGCCGGGACCACCATGAATTCCTGTATCTCCAGGCCGTTCGAGGCATGGGCGCCACCGTTGATCAGGTTGAGCAGCGGAACGGGCAGGATCCGGGCGGTCGGTCCGCCGAGATACCGGTAGAGAGGAAGACCTCCGGCTGCCGCCGCGGCCCGGGCCACCGCCAGGGACACTGCCAGAATGGCATTGGCGCCCAACTTCTCCTTGTTGGGCGTGCCGTCTAGGTCGCACATGGCCTGGTCGACGGCCACCTGGTCCAGGGCGTCGCAGCCCACCAACTCCGGGCCGATCAACCGGTTGACGTTGCCTACCGCCGTCCGGACGCCCTTGCCGGAGAGCACGGTCCCCCCGTCACGCAACTCCAAGGCTTCCCGGGAACCGGTGGATGCGCCGGACGGGACGCCTGCCCGGCCCCGGGCGCCCCCGGCCAATGTCACCTCCGCCTCCACGGTGGGAAATCCCCTGGAATCGAAGATGCGGCGCGCGTCAACCGCCTCAATAGTGGTGGAGACCATTTGGTGGGAAACGCTACCAGCCGACGAGCGGTTTTCTGAGGACTATTGCTCCAGCTTGGCCCGTTCCCAGCGCTCCTCGAGTTGGTCCACGGTCAGGCCTTCCAGGGGACCCTCGGCCTCCATCTTGCGGAACCGGTCGCCAAAGCGGGCGATGGCCCGCCGGAGGGCGGTCTCGGGGTCGAGTGCCAGATGGCGGGCCAGGTTGACCGTGGCGAACAGCAGATCGCCCAACTCGGCCTCGGCGGACTCCCGGTCGGACAGGGACTCTCGCAACTCCTCCAACTCCTCTGCGACCTTGTCCACCACCGGGGGGACCTCCGACCAGTCGAAGCCCACCTGGCCGGCCCGGCGTTGGATCTTGGCGGCCCGGGAAAGGGCGGGCATCGAGCGGGGTACGCCGTCCAGCACCGAGGCGTCCTCAGGCCGGGGTTTTTCCTGTTGTTTGATCTCCTCCCAGTTGGCCTTGACCTGCTCGGCTGTGTCGGCGGCCACGTCGGAAAAGACATGGGGATGGCGTCGCACCAGCTTTTGGCGGAGACCCTCGGCGACATCCTCGATGTCGAAGATCTGTGACTCCGAGGCTATGGAGGCATGGAACAGCACCTGCAGGAGAACGTCGCCCAACTCCTCACAGACCTCTTCGAAGGCCATCCAGTCGGGCTGTGAGGCTGCGGTGTCCTGGCGTCCCGCGTCCAGGGGGAGAGCCGCCAGGACCTCGGCCAACTCGTACGTCTCCTCCAGGAGGTTCTTGACCAGGCTGTGGTGGGTCTGGCGGCGGTCCCAGGGACACTCGGCGCGCAGGCGGTCCATCACCTCGACCGCTCCCGCCAGGCCGGTCGGGCCGGCGTCGACATAGAGGGACGTGCGGGGACCGGCCAGCGTCGGGTCCACCTGTGCGGCCAAGGAGCGCACCACCCTCTGTTTGGGGCCGCCCAGGTCGACCAGCACCGCCACCTCCGGGTCGGCTACCACCCGGGTGAGCTGTGCGCAGAAGTCGGCCAGCCCGGCGGCGGTGTCGAGGGCGGCCACCAGAGTGGGGCCTCGCAGGAGAAGCGGCGAGGGCAGCCGGTGGGCGTTCAGGACGGTCAGGCCCCCGTCTAGGGGGTCGATCCCCAAGGCTTCCAGGGCCGCGTCCAGGAAGGACTCGGCAGGGTAGATCGTCACCTCCATCCCTTCTCTTGCCGCCAGGGACCGGATCATTCCCACCGCCCTCTCCCCCA
>JAPPKR010000181.1 GCA_028819835.1 bacterium
TCCCGACACCAAGCAGCGTGGCTGCAGGGTCGGAACTGTTCCCCGATTACCTGGTCGCCGCTGGGGTTGATCCCCTGAAACGCAATGGCCTGCTGGCGGACCTGGAGCGCTGGTCGCGTTCCTACGCCCTCTTCACCCTGGAGAAGTTGGGTTGGAGTCGTGTCAAGGGCCAGGTCGTCGATCCCGATGAGCTGAGGCAGACCTTGGGGGTCATTCCCGAGCACCAGCGCCTGTTCCGCCGGATGTTCGAGATGCTTTCCCGCTCCGGGGTTCTGGAGGAGCGGGACGGCGCGTTCGCGGTTTTGCTGGGGCCCGACGACCCGTTGCCCGCAGAGCTTCCCCCCGATCCGGAGGGGTATGCGGAGGAGATGGCCGAGCGGTATTCCCAGGGCCTGATCGAGATCGGGCTGTTCAAGCGGTCGGGTGCTGCCCTGGCCGAGGTCCTGCGAGGCGGGGCGGACCCGCTGACTCTCCTGTTCAGCAGCGGTGAACCGACCGCCGCCGATCTGTACCTGAAAGCCCCGGTGGCCCGCGCCGCCAACGCCTTGTTGCGAGACGCGGTCCGCGCACTCCTGGCCCGCTTGCCGGAAGGTCGCCGACTTCGAGTGATCGAAGTGGGAGCGGGCACGGGATCGGCCACTGCCTCCGTTCTACCGGAGCTTCCCGCTGGACGGTTCGATTACATGTACACCGATATCTCCGCCGGTTTCTTCGCCGAAGCCGAAGCGAGGTTCGGCGACGGTGACGGGTGCATCGAGTACCGCCCGCTGGACATAGAGAAGGACCCCGTATAGCAGGGGTTTGACCGACATGGCTATGACCTGCTGATCGCCTCCAACGTGTTGCATGCCACCCGCTTCCTGCAAGAGACCCTGGGGCACTGCAGGACTCTGATGGCGCCCTCGGGCCAGTTGGTGGCCCTGGAAAACCTCCGCGGCCTGGGTTGGATGGACCTCACCTTCGGTCAACTGGACGGGTGGTGGAGATTCGCCGACCACTACCGTCCGCACCACGCCCTGGCGACCCCCGAGGTGTGGCGACAGGCGCTGGGGGACGCGGGTTTCGAGGAAGTCGAAGTCCTGGGGGTGGACGACTCCTTCACATTCGAGATGCTGGACAAGGGAGTGATCGTGGCCCAGGGGCCGGCGAAGGTGACCGAGCCTGCTGGGGTATGGGTGCTGGCTGGGGATCGGAGCGGCGTGGGCGATGCCTTGGCCACCGAGTTGGCGACTCGGAACCAGACGGTGGTACTGGCGAGCGGGGACGCTCAGGAGAAGACCATGACGGCCGGTGACGGACCGGCGGTGGTCAAGACCGCCCTGGACATGGAGTGCCGGGAGTCGTGGCTATCGCTGATCGAGGATCTACCCCGGGACTTGCCGCTCAACGGCGTCGTGCACCTGGGCGCCCTGGACGGTCATGGAGATCGGGCAACCGCCGACGAGATGGCTGCGGACATCCGGGCCGCCGGAGCAGGCGCGCTGGCGCTGGTGCAGGGTTTGGCCGACTCCGACCTCATACCGGCCAAGGGAGTGTGGCTCGTCACCCGCGGTGCGCAGGTGCTGGAGAGGGAGCGGGGCGGAGAGTTGGCCGGGGCGACTCTCTGGGGTCTTGGCAAGGTGATGGCACTGGAGACGCCGCACCTGCAGCCGAGGATGATAGACATCGATCCCGGCGTCCCCGGACCCATGGTCGACCTGGTAAACGAGTTGATGTATCCCGACCGGGAGAACCACATCGCCTACCGGCTCGGAAGTCGGAGAGCAGCTCGGCTGGTCCGCCCCGATGCGGTGGAGGGGCGACTGGCATTTCCCGAGGAGCCAGGCTGGGTCCTGGCCCCGGACCGGGGAGGGATCTTCGACCGACCACGGATCAAGACCCTTGGAGTTCGGCTCCTGGAGCCGAGAGAGGTCCGAGTAGCCGTGGAAGCCGCCGGGCTCAACTTCTGGGACGTGTTCCGGTCGCTGGGCTTCATCGAGGAGGGGGATCTGGGGAGGGAGATGTGCGGATTCGTTGTCGACACCGGTTCGGAAGTCTCGACCGTTGCGGTTGGCGACCATGTGGTCGGACTGGGGTTCGGCGCGTTCGCGGCGGAGATGGTCACCCATGAGGAGTTAGTGGCCCCGGCCCCGGAGGGGCTCTCAGTCTCGGGGCTGGCCACCATCCCCAGCGCCTTCGTCTCGGCTGCTCTTTCTTACAAGTACTCCGGGCTGGAGGCCGGAGACCGGGTGCTGATTCACGCCGGCGCCGGGGGAGTCGGGCTGGCGGCTATACAGCTTGCACAGGCCGCGGGCGCCGAGGTGTTCGCCACCTGCAGCGCGCCGAAACGTGCATATCTGCGATCGGTGGGCGTCAAGCACATATTCGACAGCCGCCAGACCAGGTTTGGCGAGCAAATCCTGGAGGCCACCGGAGGGGAGGGTGTTGAGGTGGTGCTGAACAGCCTCACGAGCGAGGGCTTCATAGATGCCAGCCTGTCCTGTCTGGCCCAGGGTGGCCGGTTCGTCGAACTGGCCAGAAGGGACATCCTCAGCCCCGAGGAGATGGCTGAGGTGCGGCCGGATGTGTCCTATGACATCCTGGAGTTGGATGTGCTGAAGAAGACCGATCCGGCTTGGGTTGGAGAAGTGATGAGGGAGGTGATGGAGGGGATTTCGTCAGGAGAGCTCAAACCGCTGGTACACAGCAGGTGGCCCCTGGCCGAGGCGGGCGCGGCATTGGGATTCATGCGAGCAGCCCGCCACCTGGGAAAGATCGTCGTAACCGCTAGTCCGCTGGCGCAGGGCCACCTGCGGGGAGATCGCACCTACTTGGTTACAGGGGGCCTGGGGGGAATCGGGTGCGCGGTGGCCGATTGGCTGGCGGATCGGGGCGCCGGCGCGATCGTTCTGAACGGCCGCCGGGATCCCGACGCCGCAGCGACAGAAACCATAGAAGCGCTGCGCCGACGCGGCGTCAGGGTGGAAGTCGAACTTGCGGACGTCACCGACCCAGGGGCGGTGGACGCCATGCTGGCGCGGATCGACGCCCGCTTGCCGCCGCTGGGCGGCGTTATTCACAGTGTGGGCGTGCTGTCGGACGCTGCCCTCACCAATCAGACCTGGGGGAGCTTCGAACAGGTGCTGTGGCCCAAGATCGTGGGCGCCTGGCACTTGCACCGGGCCACTGAGGGCCGGGACCTAGACCTCTTCTGTCTCTTCTCCAGCCGAGTCGGTGTTATGGGCAATCCCGGCCAGGCCAATCATGCCGCCGCCAACGCCTTCTTGGACCAGCTTGCCGCTCATCGACGGGCGCTCGGTCTCCCCGGCCAGGCCATAGCCTGGGGCGCATGGTCGGAAATCGGGGAAGCCGCCGAACAACGGGACCGTATCGAGCGCCGCCGAGCGGCCCTAGGAGGCCGCTGGTTTACCCCGCAGCAAGGAATCCGGGCCCTCGAGAGGCTGGTGCGTCAGGACAGCACCGGGTCGGTGGTGATGTCCATGGACTGGTCGGTTTTCGAGGAGGCTGTCGAGGACCGTCCTCCCTTGCTGGAGGACCTGCTGTCTTCAGGCCCCGACGACGCGTCCGATGGCGCTGTCTCCTCGGAGGATCTGCTGACCCTGCTGAGAAGCGCGCCGACAATAGAGCCCGAAGAAGTGTTCGTGTCCTTCCTGCAGCAGGAGGTGCAAGCGGTGCTCAGGTTGCCCAAGGCGCCCTCACCGACGGTTGGTTTCTTCGACCTGGGAATGGACTCGCTGATGGCCGTGGAGTTGCGTAACCGCCTGAACCGCGCCTTTGCCGGTGAATACGTGGCGTCCAACACCGTCGTCTTCGACTACCCGGACATTGCCGCCCTGGCAGGGCATCTGGCTTCGGAACTCGGCCAACCCGGCGAGGTCCGGTCATCGCCCGAGCAACCGGTATTCGAGGAACCCCCTGCGACCGCCGTCGACGACGATGGCATTGCGGTGGTGGGTATGGCCTGCAAATTCCCCGGAGCGGACAACCTGGGGGCATTCTGGGATCTCTTGGATGCCGGCGCTGACGCCGTCACCGACGGCCGGCGGGACGCCGGGGCATGGGATGGCGTGGTGGGGGATCCCGAGGCTGCCGATGTCGCCTACCGGCGGGGGGCCTTCATAGACGGGATTGACCGGTTCGATTCCAGGTTCTTCCGGATCTCCCCGATCGAGGCGCAGTTGATGGATCCCCAGCAGCGGATACTGCTTGAGACGAGTTGGCTGGCCCTGGAAGACGCGGGGTTCGGTCCCGACAGCCTGAGGGGTAGCCGCACCGGGGTGTATGCGGGGGTTGGCAGCGCCGAATACCGGGACTTGATCGAGGCCGCCAACAGGGCGGACAGCTACCTGGGCACGACCGGGAGCGTCGCGGTCGGCCGAGTGGCTTTCGCACTGGGCCTTGAAGGACCCGCGATGCCGGTTGACCTGGCCTGCGCGTCGTCGTTGGCTGCGGTCCATCAGGCCGTGGTGGGCTTGCAGCGCGGCGAGGTGGATCTGGCTCTGGCGGGAGGAGTGAATGTGGTGCTTTCTCCTTCGGTGTCCAGATTCATGATGGACATCGGTATGTTGTCGCCGACCGGGCATTGCAGTCCCTTTGACGCTTCCGCCGATGGATATGTACGAGGCGAAGGCTGCGGCATGGTGGTGTTGAAGCGATTGAGGGAGGCCGAGGCCGACGGCGACCGGATATGGGCCGTCATACGAGGGTCTGCGGTCAACCAGAACGGGGCCAGCGCCGGTCTGACCGTGCCGAACGGCCCGGCCCAGGAACGGGTGATGAGGGAAGCCTTGCTGCAAGCCGGTGTGGCGGGGTCCCGGGTCGATTACCTGGAAGCGCACGCCACCGGCTCGCAGTTGGGCGATCCCATCGAGTTGAATGCAGCCGCGGCGGTATACGGCGACGGGCGGTCGGAGGGACGTCCGCTGCTGGTCGGATCGGTCAAGTCCAACATCGGGCACATTGAATGGGCGGCGGGAATCGCGGCCTTTATCAAGACCGTCCTCGCCATGAACGAGGGCAGGATCCCCAGCCACCTGCACTTCCGGGATCCCAATCCGCATGTCGACTGGGATCGGATCCCGGTGCGAGTGACGTCTGAGGGAACACAGTGGCCTTCCGACCCCGGCGGACTTCCCCTGGCGGGGATCAATGCCTTCGGGCTCTCCGGGGCCAACGCCCATGTTCTGGTCGAGGGCTACCGCTCGGTGGGGAATGGCGCGATGGCCGGCAGCGGAGCCGACCCGGTGGCTGGCGGCGCACGGGCGGTGCCGTTGACGCTTCCCCCCGGGGTTGACGGCTCTTCGGCAACAGAACCCCCGGCGCGGGGCGTTCGCCTCTTGCCCCTGTCCGGGAAGTCGGCGGGGGCACTCCGGGATCTGGCGGATCGTTACCTCTCCTGGCTCGATGGCGAGGACGGCGCGCCCTCCGATGCGTACCTGGCCGATCTGGCCTGGACTGCGGGAGTGGGCCGGAGCCATTTCCCTCACCGCGCCGGGATTCTGTTCCGTAATGTCCTCGAACTGCGCCGGGAACTACGGACGGTGTCGGAGACCTATGAGTTCCCGGATTGGGAAACGCCTGAGAGAGCGACAAGAGTGGCTTTCCTCTACCCGGGTGCTGAGGGCTTTTCCCGCGCAGTGGGGGAGGCGGTTTATCGCAGCGAGCCGGTGGCTCGGGCGGTGTTGGACCGCTGCGACGACGTGATGCGCCAGCAGCGGGGGGATTCACTTCTTGAGGCGATGTTCCGTCGTTCCGGGGTCGGGGATCCGGAGGATCCGGCAACTGCTTACCCGGCGGTTTATGCGTTGGGATGCGCTCTGACCGCCCAGTGGGCGAGCGTGGGCATTCGTCCCAACGTCGTGCTGGGGTGGGGTCCGGGTGCGATAGCGGCGGCGCAGGCGGCCGGGGTGTTCGGCTTGGAGGAAGGTCTGGGACTGGCGACCGCCCTGGGCACCCTGCAGAACTCATCATCGGACCATGACCATCGGGCTGTCCTGGAGGCTGCCCTGGACGGCCTTGCGCTGCAAACGCCGTCCGTATCCCTGCTGAACAATGTCTCCGGGCGGGTGGTGGAGTCTTCGGAGGACTTGGATCTCGAATACTGGTTGTCCCAGGGCGGGGGTTCTCCCGGTGTAAGGAACTGGGGAACCCTGGCCCGCCTCGGGACGGATGCAATAGTTGTAACAGGTCCCGAGTCGTCGCTCGGAGAGGGGCTCCGTGGCCGCCGGCCCGATTCTCAAGAGACTCCCGTCGTACTACCCACCCCGGTGAGTCCATCCGCCAACGGGGAGGCGCCGGATTCGGGACCCGGATTTGTCGAAACGGTGGCAGGCGCTTACCAGGCAGGGCTGGACATTTCCTTCAACGGTTTGTTCGCAGGTGAGGTCCGGCGTCGAGTGGCTCTACCGGGCTATCCCTTCCAACGGCGGCGACACTGGATACGGCCTCCAGGCGATAGTGCCAAGGACCGCTAGCCGGGGACGGTGGGTGGGACCGGTCGATCCGCTTCGGGCCGGCGTCAGGTTGAGCAAATTGCCCGGCTCCCTTGGGCTCCGGCTTCCGTTACAATGAGTCAAGTATCGACGCGGTCTTCTTGATGCCGTCGATGTCGCGAATCGGACCTTGAGAGACAGGAGTTAGGAATGTCATCCACCGAAGAGAGGATCAGAGCACTGGTCGACGAGAATCTGGAGATCGAAGGACGCCCACCCGGTCGCCCGCTGGATCTCGATTCAAGCCTCCGGGATTCCGGGGTGTCGTCGTTGGATTTTGTGGCGTTCGCCAAGTTGGTGGCCCAGGAGTTCGGCGTCGAAGTGAGCATGGAGGAATGCGCGAGCATCAATTCGGTTGGGGAACTCATAACGTTCCTGGACTCCAAAGCCGCCTGATCTTCTAACTTCGGCCGGTCCGCCTTCGGTCCGCCTTTTGACATTGGTGCCTGATGACCGCAAATCCGCAAGGTGGTCCAAGGGCAGGAGACGGCCTCCGATGGTGGAGGTCCTTCCGGTCGTCCGGTCCGGTTGAGGTTTTTCGCGTTGACCTGACCCCGCACTCGGGGCGTGAAGCCGCGGCTTGGAGCCTGCTTGATGCGGCTGAGCGGCGGCGTTGCCGCAGGTTTCTTTACCCGGCTCCGCGCCGCCAGTTCGTCCTGAGCCGGGCCGCGCTCCGGGCCGTGCTTTGTGTGGGTCTGGGTTGCGACAATGGAGAACTCGCATTCGAGTTTTCCAGGTACGGCAAGCCGATTCCCCTGGTCGGCGGCGATCGCGTGACCATGCATTGCAACATCAGCCACAGCGGGAGCCATGGGTTGGTGGCGCTCTCCCATCGGAGGGTGGGTGTCGATGTGGAAGAGCGAAGACCTCGGAAGAACCTGGAAGAGCTGGTGGAAACGGTCTTTGGCCCCGAAGAACAGGCGCTCCTTACCAGACTGCAGGGCAGGAGGTGGCTGGATACGTTTCTCCTTTTTTGGACTGCCAAGGAAGCCTTGGCCAAAGCCTGGGGCATGGGCCTTCGGACGGACTTTTCGACCTTTCAGGTGCCTCCCGAGATGCTTCGAGGGGAGCGGACCGGCCTGTTCCGCTGCCCACGAATAACCAACGCCACATGGCGGCTGGAAGACATCGGGTGTGACGAGTTGGCTGCGGCGGTGGCCTATGAGGAGGATCCGGGGCCCGCAGGGGAGTTCTGACCGGCGGCGCCCCCGGTGTGGTCGAGGCATCGCCGATTATCTTTGGTTGTCTCTGGCCTTGGCCGGGGGGGGAGGCGTGGCGACCGCCACCGGCAACATGACGCTCACAGACACAGGTGGTGACTCTTGTCAGCCCAAGTGAACGATGGCATCCGGTACGAACCGGACGAGCGTTGCTCTCCGTGGATGGCGGGTGTGGTGGGGATGCAGGGCGTGATGACGGTGCTGGCCATCATCGTGTTGATCACGGCCATCACGGTCCTGGCTGTCGGCCAGGACCCGGACACACTGGAATGGTCGGTCTTCGCAGCTCTGATCGTCTGCGGATTGGTTTGCGCTTTGCAGACCACCCGGTGGGGACGCCTGGGAGGGGGGCACATCCTGATCACGGGCGTCACGCCCAACTACATACCGGTCTCGGTCCTCGCGCTGGAGGTCGGCGGGCCGGCCACACTGGCTGGCCTGGTGGTTCTCTCCGGCCTCTTCTACCTGATAATCGCCAAGTGGCTGCCCCTGCTGCGCAAGGTCATCACGCCGGTTGTCTCCGGTACGGTGCTGATGTTGCTCGCCACCATGATCCTCCCCTTCCCGATAGATCGCCTCTCCGAAGTGCCGGAGGACGCAACCAGGGCCAGCGGCCTGGCGGTGGCGGCGGTGACGGTGGCGGCCGTAACGATCCTGTTCCTACGCGCCAAGGGGACCTGGAGACTGTGGTCTCTGCTGCTCGGGATTGCGGCCGGGTGCGCGGCAGCCGTGCCGTTCGGGCTTTATGAGTATGAAAAGGTGCTCTCCGCGCCTTGGTTCGGCGTCCCCGACGGCGGGTTGCCCGGAGTGGACCTCACTCTGAGCCCTGGAGCATGGGCGTTGCTGCCGATGTTTCTCATGGTCACCCTCGTGCAGGCCATCAAGAGCATTGGCGACAACATGGCGGCCCAACAGGTGTCTTACCGGAGGCGCAGGTCGATCGACTTCCGCGCCATCCAGGGAGCGATTTACGCCAACGGGTTGGGAATACTGATGTCGGGCGTGGCAGGGATCCCTCCCACCGCCGCCTATTCCTCATCCACCGTCTCGCTCGTCCACGTCACCGGGGTGGCGGCTCGGCGGGTCGGGTACGCGATGGGGGCGATCCTGGTGGGACTGGCTCTGTTGCCCAAGGCGACGGCCGTTCTGGTCGCCATCCCCAATCCGGTCATGGGGGCGGTCGTGCTCTTCGTGACCGGGACCCTCTTCATGGAAGGTCTGCGCACCGTCTCCCAGGCCGGTCTCAGTCTGCAGAACGTCGTGATGGTGGGACTGTCGTATGCGGTGGGGGTCGGCATGCTGCAACACAATGTCCTGGAGGGAGTCTTGGAGAGTCCCTGGGACCTGCTATTGGGGGACGGGCTCACCCTGGGCGCGGTCACCGCAGTGGGACTGTCACTGTTCCTGAAGCTGAGCCGTGGCCGGCCCAAACGGCTCCGGACGGCTCTGGACGGATCGTCTTTCTCCTTGATCGACGGGTTTCTTCAGGACCTGGCCTGCCAAAGGGGTTGGGACGCTCCTTCAACCCGGCGGTTGTGTTCGGCGGGGGAAGAAGCCTTAGCCAGCCTGTTGGCGCCCTCCAACCGGTACCAGGACGGCAAGACGCCGCGGCTGATCCTCTTGGCCTACCCCGAAGGGGGAGCCATTGAACTGGAGTTCCTCACGGTTGTGGAGGAAGAGAACCTCCAAGACCGGTTGGCATATCTCGATGACGAGCTTCAGACATGGGACGAGAGGGAGATCTCCTTTCGGCTCCTGCGCCACTATGCCTCCGATTTCCGGCACCAGAAGTATCACGGGATGGACATCATCACCGTGAGAGTGGAGGGTTCCTGAGAAAAGTCCCGGTTCCCCTGATCCGCTGATCGAGCGAGGTGTCAGCCTTCCAGGATGTCGTCGATGAACTCCCGCAGCGCCGCGGCGCATTCCTCAGGTTCTTCAAGTTGAAGGAAGTGGGTGGCTTCGGGTAGGAAGTCGTAGTCGACGGTCAGGATGTCGCTCAGATCGAGAGTGGGGAGGTAGGAGAAGGGAAGCGTGGGATCTGCGCCCATGACTTTGGTGGGCGACGCCAGGGTGTCGAAGTCAACCATCACCGAGAAGACGCCTGCGTACTCGACGATCCGGGCCTCGTATTCCTTGGGACATCTCAATTCGTAGCCCTGCTGACCCTCGCTTTCTCGCAGGGTCGCCCTGGCCATCAGGTCGAGCACGCCAGGGACCACGCGAGAGAACAACGGGACGAATCCGAGGAGGAAGGAAAAGTCCTCTCGGGTGGAAAACCGCTCCGCGCGCCGCCGGGTGAGCGTAGCGGTGCGGGTGGCGGCCTCCTCCATCTGCTGGTAGCTTCTGCCCGGCTTGCAGAGGGGGGGATCGAACAGGAAGCGCCCCGCAAATCCGCTTCCCCTGGTGGGCGACAGCAGCGAGATCAGGGCCGAGATCGAATGGAATACGCCAATCTTCGGCTTGTCGCCGAAGTACTGGTCGATGGCCTCCATTGTGCGATCGTGGTCATCGACGAAGGTCGGCATGTTGTGCGTTTCGAGGGGGCTGACCTCGTTCCAACCATGGTCCCTGAGGTCGTAGACGATCAGGTCGTAATCGTCGAGCAATAGAGACCAGAACGGGTAGTAGAGATCTATGGCCAATCCATTCCCGTGGGTGAGAACCAACCTGGGTCCATCCGGGTTCCCATGACGGCGCAACGCAATCTTGGTCCCGTCTCCCATCAACGCCTGGCGTGTGGCGGAGGGTTCGGGAATCTCCCACGTGGCTTCCTGAGCAGTCAAGGTCTAAGTCAGGCCCTTCCGCGGTTCGTGAGTTTGGCCTTCACGTAATCGCGGTTCATCATGGCGATGAAGTCGATAGAGATCTGTTTGGGGCAGGCCGCTTCGCACTCTCCGTGGTTGGTGCAGGATCCGAAGAACCGCTCCATGGTGTCCACCATGCGCTCGGTCCGGACGTACCGTTCCGCACTTCCCTGGGGAAGCAGGTTGAGGTGAGAGGCTTTAGCGGCGGTGAACAGTTGCGCGGCGGAGTTGGGACAGGCTGCCACACATGCGCCGCACCCGATGCACGCCGCGGCATCGAAAGCGGTCTCGGCCGTCTCCTTGGGAACCGGGGTCAGGTTGGCTTCCGGGGCGGAACCGGTGGCGACCGTGATGAAACCGCCCGCTTCGATGATCCGGTCGAAAGCGGACCTGTCGACCACCAGGTCGCGAATGACTTCGAATGCGGTTGCCCGCCACGGTTCGACGGTGATGGTGTCGCCGTCCCGGAAGCTCCTCATATGGAGTTGGCAGGTTGCCGTGGCCGCCTGCGGGCCGTGAGCCCGACCGTTGATCATCACCCCGCAGGCGCCGCAAATCCCCTCCCTGCAGTCCGAATCGAAGGCGATGGGCTCCAGTCCCTCCAGTGTGAGTCGTTCGTTCAATACGTCCAGCATTTCCAGGAAGGACATGTCCGTCGACACGTCGGAGACCTGGTAGGTCTCGAACCCGCCTTCGTCAGACGGGCCCGCCTGGCGCCATGCCCTCAGCGTGATGTTCATTTGTAGCTCCGGGTGGTTTGCTGCACGTTTTCAAACGCCAGAGGCTCTTCCTGCAACGAGGGCCGGGTGGGGTCGCCTGTCCAGAACCACGCCGACACCGTCGTGAACTGTTCATCGTCGCGGACCGCTTCGCCCTGAGGAGTCTGGTGCTCCTCCCGGAAATGGCCGCCGCACGACTCCTCCCTGTGCCGGGCATCCACGCACATGGCCATCGCCAACTCGAAGAAGTCCTCCAGACGGGCGGCCTTCTCCAGCGTCTGGTTGAGGCTTTCCCCGTCACCGGGGACCCGGGCTTCATTCTGGAACTCCTCATAGAGATCCGGCAGGTAGGCCAACGCCCGGCCCAGGCCCTCCTCGCTTCGGGACATGCCGCACTCGTCCCATACCACCCTGCCCAGTTGACGGTGAAAGTCGTCGACCGTGCGGCTGCCATTCATCGAAAGCAGTCCGGCGATCCGCTCCCGGAGTTCTGCCTCGGTGCGGGCGAATGCCTCGTCCGAGGTGGGCACAGGGGCTTCATTCAGGAATCCCGCCACATAGTCGCCGATGGTGTAGGGGAGCACGAAGTATCCGTCGGCCAGTCCCTGCATGAGGGCGGAAGCCCCCAACCGGTTGGCGCCGTGGTCCGAGAAGTTGGCTTCACCCAGAGCGTACAGTCCGGGGATGGTGGTCATCAGGTTGTAGTCCACCCACAACCCGCCCATGGTGTAGTGGGGAGCGGGGTAGATCCGCATCGGGTCCTGGTAGGGATCCTCATCGGTGATCCGGTTGTACATCTCCATCAGGTTGTCGTAGCGAGCGACGATGGCTTCGCGGCCGAGCCGGGCGATCGCATCCTGAAAGTCCAGGTAAACGCCGTTCTTCCTTTCTCCCACCCCATGGCCTGCGTCGACCATGCGCTTGGCTGCCCGGGAAGCCACGTCTCTGGGAACCAGGTTCCCGAACGCCGGATAGGTCCTCTCCAGGTAGTAGTCCCGATCACTCTCGGGGATCTGTCGGGGCGGCCGATCGTCATCGGGGGAGGCGGGCACCCACACCCGTCCGTCGTTGCGCAGCGACTCCGACATCAGGGTCAACTTGGACTGGAAGTCCTCGGCGGCCGGTATGCAGGTGGGATGGATCTGGGTGAAACAAGGATTGGCGAAGGCTGCTCCCCGGCGATGGGCTCGCCATATGGCCGTGGCGTTGCAGGTCATTGCATTGGTGGACAGGTAATAGACATTGGAGTAACCGCCGGTGCACAGGACCACCGCATGGGCCGAGTGGGAGGTGATCTCGCCGGTGAGGAGGTCCCTCACCACGACTCCGACGGCCTGCCCCTCCTTCAGGACCACGTCCATGAACTCGGTGCGCACCCACAGTCTCACCGTGCCCAGTCCCACCTGTCGCGCCAAGGCCTGGTAGGCCCCCAGCAGCAGTTGCTGGCCGGTCTGGCCCCGGGAGTAGAAGGTACGCGCCACCTGGGCGCCGCCGAAGGAGCGGTTGTCCAGAAGCCCGCCGTACTCCCGGGCGAACGGAACACCCTGAGCCGTCGCTTGGTCGATGATGTTGAGCGAGAGTTGCGCCAACCGGTAGACATTGGCCTCGCGGGAGCGGAAGTCTCCGCCCTTGATGGTGTCGTAGAAGAGCCGGTCCACCGAATCTCCATCGTTTCGATAGTTCTTGGCGGCGTTGATGCCGCCCTGGGCGGCGATGGAGTGGGCCCGGCGGGGGGTGTCATGAAAGGTGAAGGCGTCGACCTGATAGCCGAGTTCGGCCAATGTGGCGGCGGCCGAGGCGCCCGCCAGGCCGGTTCCGATCACGATGATCTTGAAATGCCGCTTGTTGGCGGGGTTGACCAGCTTGAGGGAGAAGCGGTGATTGTCCCACGCGTCGGCGAGGGGCCCTGGTGGGGTCTTCGCTTCCAACCGGACCGTGCTCATCCCACCCACCCGGTCCAGACCGCGATCGGTATGCTGACGTTGCCGATCACGATCACCGCGGAGAAAGCCTGCGCGAACCAGCGTCGCCAGCGGTTGTAGGAGGGATGGGCCAGTCCCAGGCTTTGGAAGAGCGACCACGCGCCGTGGTAGATGTGGATGCCCAACAGCAGATTTGCAACTATGTACAAGACTGCCACTCCTCCCCGAGAGAGGGAGGCCACAAGGTTGGCCTCCACCGCCCCGGCAGTCCATCCCTCAGGCGCCACGGGAGTCACCCCCCAGGTCAGATCGGCGAGATGCCACAACAGGAAAGCCGCCACGATCACGCCGCTCCATCGCATGGTGCGGGAGGCGTAGCTCGCCACCGCCATGTCGCGGGGACCCTGATAGGCGGCATTGGCGCGTCGATTCAGCAAGGTCAGGCTGGCCGCGGCATGGATGTGCAGCAGAAAGGCGATCACCAACCCGGTCCGCATCAGCCAGAGGGTGACGGTCTTGGGAAGGAGCGGATAAAGCAGTTCCCTCAGGAAGTGGGCGTAGGAATCCAGCTGCCCTTCACCCAGATAGACCTTGAGGTTGCCGATCATGTGGGCCAGCACGAACCCCAGGAGGGCGATGCCGGTGACGGCCATGACCCACTTTTTCCCGACAGCCGAGCGGTAGAACTCCATCGGCCAGGGACGGCGTCGAGAGGTTGAAACGGAGGCGGGCGTCAAGGGACTCGTTCAGGCATCGACTGCCCAAAGATTGTAAACGTTCCGGACACAGTGCGCCGCAGCCTCCTTTTTCATTTGACAATGTCCCGCTCCCTGTCTATAGTCGCATGATTGTAATTACATGGATGTAACGACCGGGCGGCGGGCGGCCTGGTTTTGGAGATAAGGACGGAAGATGCGACGGAGCTTGATAGATGCGATGGCCAACGATCAATTGGGCTGGCAGAACTATGCCAACTGCCTGGGAGCGGATACCGATTTGTTCTTTCCCGAGCGGGGGTCCTCCACCCGCAAGGCCAAGGCGATCTGTGGGGAGTGCGAGGTGAAGATCGAATGCCTGGACTTCGCGCTGGACAACGGTGAGCGTTTTGGAATCTGGGGAGGGTTGTCGGAGCGGGAGCGTCGCCGGGTCCGGCACGAGCGGTCGAGGAGGACGGCGGTAGCCTCCTGAGATCTCCCTACAATGGAGAGGCCGAGAACTAGGGAGTAATTCTGGGACTGTTCGGTTATGCCGTGCTCCTGCTGGCGTTGGCAGGCCTCATCATCCTGATTGTCAAGGTGGTTCGTCGCGTCCGTCCCCGCTCCTCCTCCCAACCCGAGCCGGATCCCCTGGCGCCGGTCCCAAACCTTCAGGACCTATCGGTGTCCGGAGATGCGATCCAGGTCACCTTCGGGGTGCCGATGGTCGAGGACGACCCGATCCTCGCCGACCTGCTGTGCTACTACGCCCTGGAGGCTGTGCGGCGCGCCCGCCAGACCCTTCCCCTGGAAGGCTTGCACAGGGTTGAGGTCTTCGTCGTCCACAAGGACCAGTCGAAACGAGTCGGGAGTGTGGACTTCGACGAGCCGGGCAAGCTTCCCGAGAACTTCCCCGTCCCCGAGATCGTGGGGCTTTCAGAGGCCACCCGAGATCCGCTGGACAGCGACTTCGTGGCGGCCGGAGCCTCCGCTACGCCGGCCCCGCCGGCCGAGGGGGAGGGACTGGCGCCTCTGGCGGTGTTTCTGACCATCCCGGCCAAGGTGGAGGCTGCCCTCCGCCTCCAGGGCGTAGATCCTCAGAACATGACCGCCGGGGCGTTGGTGCGCGCCATTCTGGCCTTGCGCGGTTACACGGTGTCACCGGGTCCGGATTCGGTGACCTTCCACGCACGCAAGGGCGCCGCCACCGTGATGGTGAGGGAGATCCCACACCTGGCGAATGGGCATCCTGAGCTCACGGAGAGCGACATGCGCCGCTTCGTCATGGACATGGCAGGCTCCCGCATGGCCCGCGGGATGCTGGTTACGGAGAAATATGGGCCCTTTTCCGTCTACGAGTGGGAACGCCGAGACCCCCGGATCCGGTTTGTCACCAGGGAGCGGCTCCAGAAAGCCATCGATGCGCTAGCCTTGGGTTAACTGCTCCGCACCCCGGCGGTGCAAGAGACCACAAAGGAGAAGACGTTGTTCGGGCTGAAACCCTTGGAACTTGGGATAATTGTTCTGATACTGCTGCTCCTGTTCGGCGCCTCCAAGCTTCCCAAGCTGGCGCGGTCGTTGGGATCATCTGCCCGCGAGTTCCGCAAGGGGGTTGAAGAAGGCAAAGCCGAAGAAGCCGCCGCCGCAGCGGACGCGGACGCCGCCGAGGAGTCCTAGGAATAAGCCAAGGCGGGGTTCCGAGGGGAGGCGGCTGATCAGAGGCGTTGCAGCGCTTCGCCGTACCTCTGGAATTCTCGAGGAGTCTTCAACGCGTCGGTGGAGATTATCTCTCTGACCACTCCGCTCTGGTCGAGTACGTAAGTGGACCGAGACGCCACGCCCATTTCGTCATTGAAGCACCCATACTCCCGGGCAGTCTGGCCATGTGGCCAGAAGTCGGAGAGGATGGGGAACTCAAAACCTTGTTCATCCGCCCACTTCTTGTTGGAGAATCGGGTGTCGCAGGTGATTACCACCACATTTGCGTCGAGACCCGAGATATCGTCGGAGTGGTCTCGGATCTCACAGAGTTCTGCTTCACAGATGCCGGTGAAGGGGA
>JAPPKR010000220.1 GCA_028819835.1 bacterium
CGTAGCAGAGGTCGGAGCGCCGGGCGGTCCAGAGTTCGGGGAACTGATCTGAGGCTTGATCGTGGACCGAACTCCACTCGTGCATGCCCAACGTGGTCTGGGCCAGCAGGGCCACGCGGGAGGGATCCTTCGGCGTGAAGTCCCCGACTCCCGACTCGGGACTCACCATGGTGATCGCCTCGGGGGCCACCGCCACGGTGCCCACCGCCTCGTCATGGCGCTTGTGTCCTATATAGAGGATGTCATAACCGTTCTGTGACATCCTTTTCACCTCATGATGGACTTTGGTGACCAGGGGGCACACCGCGTCGATCACCACCGCCGCCCGGTTTTGCGCATCCTCGACGACCTGGGGTGCCGACCCGTGGGCCGACAGCATCACCGGCGACCCGGTCGGGACCTCGGAGATGTCGTTGACAAAAACCACCCCCGCTTTCTCAAAGGCGCGCACCACCCATGCGTTGTGGACGATCTCGTGATAGCAGTAGACCGGCACCGCAAAGATCCGGAGCATCCAGGTGAGGGCTTTGATCGCCATCTCCACTCCCGCGCAGAAACCTCGCGGCTCGGCCAGAATGATCCGATCAATCATATGGGTGATGTTATACACCGCGGAGGAACGGTTCACCGTTTGTGGTCATATCATCAGGTGTTTCCGACTCGCCAGGACCCTCGAGTCCGTTCGTCCAGCATCTCTTATGGCTCCCTCCACCGGCTCCCAGACCTTTAGTCTTTCAGGTATGTCCTCGGAGCGTTTGGCGGTGGTGGCTGTGGTGGGGCGTCCCAACGTGGGCAAGTCCACCCTGATCAACCGGATCATCGGGCGGCGCGCGGCGGTGGTCCAGTCTGAGCCGGGAGTGACCCGGGACCGCCGTATCTTCGCCGCCGAGTGGGCAGACCGTCGCTTCCTCCTGGTGGACACGGGGGGTTGGGAACGGGATCCGTCATCGCCCTTCTCCGAAGCGATTCGCCACCAGGCCGAAGCCGCGGTGAGCGGCGCCGACGCGGTGTTGTTCGTGGTGGACGGCACGGCGGCACTGGGCGACGATGACGAGGGGATGGCGGCCGTGGTGAAGAGGAGCGGGGTCCCGGCGGTGATGGCCGCCAACAAGATCGACAATCCCCGCCGGGAGATGGCCGTGGCAGAGTACTGGTCGCTGGGCCTGGGAGAGCCGCACCCGGTTAGCGCGATCCACGGCAGGGGAGTGGGAGACCTCCTCGATGAGGTCCTGTCGGTCCTTCCCGAACGGGAGTCCCATCCCACCGACGAGCCCTTCCGGATTGCGATCGTGGGACGCCCCAACACCGGCAAGTCCACTCTCCTGAACCGCCTTTGCGGATCACAACGGGTGATCGTCTCCGATGTTCCGGGTACCACCCGGGATCCGGTGGATGTGGATGTCGAACTCGACGGCGTCACCTACCGGTTGGTGGACACCGCAGGGATCCGCCGGAGGCCTCGGAACAGCGATGAGGCCGACTACTACGCCGTGCTCAGAGCCCGGGACGCCCTCTCGAGGGCGGATGCGGCGCTGTTGGTGGTGGACGCGCTGGAAGGCGCCACCTACCAGGATCAGAAGATCGCCCGGGCGGCGGCGGAGGCCGGCACCGCCCTGGTGGTGCTCCTCAACAAGTGGGATGCCATCGATCCTGAGCAACGGGAGTGGACCGAGGAGTCGATACCCGACCGACTGGGGTTCATCTCCTGGGCGCCGGTGCTGCGTCTCTCCGCCCTGACCGGCGCCCGCATCGGACGTCTCGGAGCCGCGCTGGAGATGGTGCTGGATAACGCCGGTCAGCGGGTGCCGACCGGGGAGTTGAACCGGCTGGTGGCCGCCTGGGTGGCCGCTCAGCCTCCTCCTCCTCACAAGGGCCGCCGGTGCCGGGTCATGTACGCGGTGCAGGCCGGTGTCAGACCTCCCACCGTGGTGCTCTTCACCGTCGGATCCCGACTGATCCCCGAGTACCTGCGGTATCTGGAGAGAAAACTCCGAGAGCAGTACGACCTGGTGGGTACCCCGGTCCGGTTCGTGACCCGCCGCCGGACAAGGAACGCATGATGAGCCAAGGAGATCCCTGCCTGCCGGAGAGGGACGGGGGAACCCAGGAGCGGGAATCCTATCCGTGGGGCTTCAAGATCACGATCGCCCTGACCGCGCTCTATCTCCTGTGGCGGCTGATCCAGGGCATGGGATGGCTGATCTCCCGCCTGTTCAGCTGATTGCCGGTCTCTTGATCTACGCCGGAACCGCATGGACAGGCCAAAATGCTCCTAGACGGGAACCGATCAGAGGAACATGACTTGAAGGATCCAGGAGAAGGCCTCCCTATCCGGCGAACGGCCCGGGTGTTGGTAATCGATGAGTCCGACCGACTGCTATTGCTTCGGACGCAACTGCCCCACCGCAAGGAACTCTCGGTGTGGCTCACCCCGGGTGGAGGGTTGAAACCGGGAGAGACCCATGAGGAGGCGGCTATCCGGGAGCTCTGGGAGGAGACCGGCCTCACCGGGGTAGACCTCGGCCCGTGGGTTTGGAGAAGGCAGGCCGTCTGGATCTGGGGCGACCGGACCTATGAGGCGCACGAGAGATTCTTCCTCCTGCGGACTACCCGTTTCTCCTTCTCCCCGGCCGCCAGGGTCGACCTGGAGACCGAGACGGTGTTGGAGCACCGCTGGTGGAGCGTCTCGGAGCTGCAGGCGGCTCGGGAAATGAGCTTCGCACCCAGCCGCATCGGAGAACACCTGGCGGCCATCCTGGAGGGCTGCCTGCCCAACACGCCCGTCGATGTCGGTCACTAGGGCAAGATCGGGCGGGGTAGGCCGGAACCAGGAGTATGAGAAGGGTCGGGCTGGCCGGATTTGAACCGGCGACCTCTTGACCCCCAGTCAAGCGCGCTGCCATGCTGCGCCACAGCCCGGATGCGCCTAGATGCTAACAGCGGGCCAACGACTCCGGCACGCCGTAAAATGGGAACAGCCGGGCCCGTAGCTCAAGCGGTCAGAGCAGCGGACTCATAATCCGTTGGTTGCAGGTTCGAGTCCTGCCGGGCCCACACCGTTCTACTGGTTTACTTAGGTTTAGAAGTCACTAAAAGGGCAGGTCAGCTGCCATATATTGAACCGCCCGCCAGTTGGGGACCGGCTCAAGGCTCCTTTGCCGGGCTGCTAGTCGGCAGGAAGAGCGATAGAGTCGATCACGTCCGCGAAGCCAATGCCGTCGTGCATTGTCCGCAACTCCAAATACATTACCAATACCCAGATCGCCCAGAGTGGCGCAAAGATAGTTCCGAGCAACCTAACGATGCCTTCCGGCATCCAGAAGACGATCGCAACGATCAACAGGATCGGTGTCAACATCCCTACCCCTACGGTCCGCCAATAATGCCCCCGAACCAGTCTCCAGGATCGCATCAGGCTATTGAACGGACTCCGATTCTCTGCTACGACTACCGGCAGGACAAAGAAGAACCGGACGAGGACTATAGCAAACGCCACAAACAGGCAGAGAGCCATGCTGAGAGTCAGAAGTGGACTAGGCGCCTCCGTCCCGGCGGTGGCCAAGGCGTTTAGCAACAGTAAACACCCGGAAAACGCCAGTTCAACAAGCAGCGCCGCGCCGGCCACCTTGAAGAACCTGCTATGCAGGAAAACCCTCACGAGAGTAGGCCCCGGCAACCGGACTCCTTTCACGTGCGCCAGCGCCACATGCGTACCGAGGGCCAATGCAAGGGATACGAGTAAAAGACTTACCATCGTTACGGGCCAAGCCTCCAGATCGGTAACCTCTACTCCTGCCGCCTCGTCCACCAGGTCGTCCAACCAACCAGCCGGAATGACCAGCACCGCGCTGATGAGTAACAACACACCGAAGCGATCCTTGAAGATCTCCCAGGTGGTGCGCCACATGTCTACCATCGGTCGCCCACGGAACCGCGGCAACTCGACGTCAGGCTTCTGGTCCTCCTGATCCCCTAGGAACTTCCCACTGAACCGTTCCGGATCTGTGTACCACTCCGGATCTGTGTACCACTTCGGCTCTGCCATGCCAAACCTTCCTCTGTTGCATCATAAACTCAGCACGCATGAAGAGCGCTCATTAGTTCAACTGTTTTGGCCCAAGTTTTGCCCTGAAGGAACACAGGCCAAGTCGGTTCATGATCCGGATGGCGAACACCGGGATGCGGATCGGAAGCAGACTGCGGCATTGTGGTTGGCCTGACCGATCCGGGAGATCTCGGTTCCGTTGGTTGCATGTTCGAGGTCTGCCGGGCCCACACATTCCCTACCGTTTCCTCGACGGCGACGGGACGAAAACGCTGGTGGCCCGGCGATAGTGTTGAGAGTGTGACAAGCCCCCTTGGTGTCGAGATCCGGCAAGCTCTAGAGGCGGATGAACCCGCTGTAAGTGCTTGCGTCGACGTTGCTTACGCCGGCTATGTCGAACGGATCGGTAAGAAGCCGGCACCCATGCTCGATGACTACACGATCCTGATCGAAAACCAGGTCGTCCACGTTGCCACAATCGATGACCAACTCGTCGGGCTCATCGTGTGTTGGCCTAACGGGGACCACCTCTATGTGGACAACATTGCTGTCCTTCCCCAAGTGCAGGGCACGGGAGTTGGGGCTGCCCTCCTTGACTTTGCCGAGTTACAGGCTCGGCGGGCCGGCTTGAGCGAGATCCGCCTCTACACAAACGCAGAGATGGCCCAGAATGTCCAGTATTACCCGCGGAGGGGATTCCGCGAGACACATCGCGCCTGCAATGCCGGCTACCAGCGCGTCTACTTTTCGCGCCTACTTGAACCTCTCAACCCGGCTCAGTGCCGGTAGTGGTGTCTGATCCGGTTTGGCCCATGCTTCGCGTTACGGACTCGGACGCCAGCCCGGTGGCCAGGTCGGTGAGCCATTTCCGGTAGGCGTCCTTTTCCAGCATCATCCGCGTCTTGTTCCGGTCGATGGAGTTCCGTGTGGCCCGCAGGAAGTCGTCCACCTTCAAACCGGGTATCTCCTCGGCCGCTTCGATGAGCCGGCTGGCGCCTTCGATGAGCCGGTACGAACCGTAAATGGCTCTCTCATCGAGGCTCGTGCGGGCGGATGTGATCAAATAGACGATGAAGTCGAAGAGGGGATCGTCTTGGCGGGCTTCGCTCACTGTGCGTCGCTCCAGTCCTGCCCGTAGCGGTCGTGGTGGACATCGGGTTGGAAGCCCTTGACGGGCTTGGGGTGATTCGCTACGGGAATCCCGACCGCCATCAGGACTTCGGGGCGTATGTGGTCCGGAAGGCCGAAAATGGATTGGACCACCTCCTCTGTCCAGCTCGTGACTTTGCAAACGCCGATGCCGAGTGCAGGAGCGGCAATGGTGATGTATCCGGCCGCGGCGCCGGCGTCGAGCCGTGTGACGACCTCCACTCCTCGGGGTCCCATGACTTCGTGAGCCTTTTTGAGGTCGCTGCAGATGACGATGACCGCGGGCGCGTTGTTGACGAAACCCGGACAGGCATGCCGCACCGTCCGCACCAGCCGCGGGTCGGTGACGACGATCAGATGCCGGATGCCCGGGCGGGCCACCTGGGCGCGGCCGGCTGCGTAGACGAGTCGCTCGAGGACGTCGGCGTCCGGTAGTTCGGAAGTGAAGACGCGGTGCATCCGGCGACGACGCATCGCTTCGAACACACCGTCTGCCGGGCTGCCGCTCGTGTCGGTTACGCTTTCGGTCACCGGCCAATATGCTACAACCGCCGCCCGTGGATTGGCATGGTTGTCCGGCTAGGGTGAGACACTGAGCCATGGCACGCATCGAGACTATTCCCGACGACGCCTGGGACGGCGCTCTTGGAGAGCTCTATCCGCGGGTTGTGGATCCGGTACATGGCCGGGTCGACAACATCCTGGCCGTGCACTCTCTGAATCCGCGCGGCATGGCGGCTCACCAGGGTCTGTACGAGTCGGCCATGGCCGGCACGGCGACGCTGCGCAAGGTGGAGAGGGAGATCATCGCTCTGGTCGTGAGCCTCGAGAACGACTGCCACTATTGAGTGGTCCATCACCGGCGCGGTCTGCGTCGGCTGCTCCGCGACGACAATCTGGCGGCTGCGATAGAACTGGATTGGACGACCGCCGCGCTGTCGCCGAAGCGGGTGGCGATGCTCAGGTTCGCGGTCAAGCTGACGGCGACGCCCAGCGCCGTGAACGACGCCGACGTCGAGGCCCTGCGATCGGCCGGATTCTCCGATCGTGACATTCTCGACATAGTCGAGGTGGTCGGCTACTACGCCTACGCAAACCGGATCGCGGATGGTCTGGGCCTCGAGTTGGAGACGTGGATTCCTGACTGATCCAAAATGCCAGGGGGCCCTGCGCATGCCCCGCCCGGTTCCCTACGAGCGGTCGGCGGACGGTCCCGTTTCCAGCCCGGAGGCGTCGTCCTCGGTCTCATCCCCGGAGGCTCTCTCGGCCTTCTTCGGTGTGAACAGGGGAGTCAGCAGGGCGGCGCCGACCAGGATGGCGGCTGCGGGAAGCAACCAGCGGGAGAAGTCGATCACCCATCCCCGCACGGGGAAGGCGAGCCAGGTCGTCCAGGCGGCGAGCAGTACCAGGAAGATACCGAACAACAGCGATAAGAGATTGAATGGATGGCGTTTCATCGCTCCTCCTCTATGAGCACGTTCCCCCGGCCGAGCCGGATGTCCAGCGTCAGCCGAGCGGCATGTGGAATCTGGGTTGAATGTGTTGCCTTCAGATTGGCGCCCTCCCACACCTGGTCGAACATCGTGATGGCGCCGCGGTCCACCCGGGTGGTGATCAGCAGGCTGACGTCCCGCGGGACGGTCACCATCACCTCGCCGCGATCCACATTGATGGGGACGCGCCGGTCACTCCTGAGAACCATTTCCCCGAGGTCGAGCCGAAGGGAGCCGACAGACAGGGTGTAGTGGTCGCCGAGCTCCGCCCCGTCCCGGATGCGGTACTCCTCTCCGACCGCCTCGTCCTCCGAAATCCCGCGGGGGGAGCGATTGTCCACCGGCCAGGCGCGTATCTCGATGCCGCCTATGCCGACCTCTGAATCGAGTATCAGCGTGCCTCCCGACCCCTCCAGGCGAAGGTCGGCCTCGACTCCGATTCCTCCGCGGTCCCAGTCTCCCACCTCCAGGCTTCCCATTCCCACCTCGCCGCTCACCTCGGCGGCCACGCCTTCCGGGAGCCGGACCACAAGCTCTCCGATCCCCACCTCGGCGGCCATCGTCACTGTGCTTCCGGCGAAATCGATGTCCCGGAGATCGATGATCAGCCCGCCCACGCCCAGTTCGTATGTTTCGCGTATGTCCTCCACCGACGCCGGTCGATGGAGGACTTGCCCGGCCGAACCGAACTCGATCGATGTGATGTCAGCTCCTCCCGCGGCCGCCAGCCGGGAGAGGAGCAGGACCGGTATCAGCACCACCCCGAGAATCACCAGGCCTGCGGGTCGGCCGAACCAGGCGCCCACTGCCACCCCGAGGCCGATCACGCCCAAGGCCAGGGCCACGTAGTGATGGAGGTCGGGGTGGAAGCCCGGAATGACCTCATCGAGCAAGCCGAGTACGCCCAGGGCCAGAACGGCGACTCCCACAACTGCCCGGCCGAGATACGATCGTTCCTTGGGTGGTGGGGGAGACGCCACCGCCGCCGGAGGGGGAGCAACGGCTGAGGCCTGGGCGCCTCCCTCGGCCGGTGCGAGGGCTGCCGCCGCCGCGGGAGGGGGAGAGGCGGTTGAGCCCTCGGGTGCTTCCTCAGATGATGCCTCCTGGTCGGGCGATTGGCGGGCAGGCGGGGGGTCTCCACGGCTGAGGTCTCCGCGAAAGAGCATTACGCCGATGCCGATCAGCACGACCGCAAAGGCCAGGTCGCCCCGGATGAGGGCTGTCTCGGCGCCCAGGATGATCACCGCGATTCCCACGAGGATCACGCCGACCCACCGTCGCGCCTGGCCGGCGCCCACCCAACCCTGCACGATCGACTCGGCCTGGCCTTCACCGGGGATCAACAGCCAGCCGGCCAGGTACAGGAGGACGCCCAGCCCGCCGACGAAGCAAAGCAGGGCGAAGCCAACGCGGAACACCCAGACGGGCACTCCGAAGTGGAGGCCCAGCCCGGCCGCTACTCCGGCCAGCCAACGGCCCTCTTCGGGACGGTGTAGTGATGTGGATCTGTTGGTCATACCGTTAACTGTGGGATACCCGAGGATGGCTTGTCTATGGGGTATCACCCTGGTTCCCGTGGGGTTTAACCCTGAATGGTCCCTGATTGAGGGCATTTTGGGCGTTTTGCGGTTGCCGGCGCCGGCCTGGTGTGGAACAATGGTCAGCATGGAGAGCACCGGACTCCCACAGTCCCCGCGCACGGGCGCCGTAATCTCAAGGCGCCGGGAAGACCGCGTGATCGCCGGTGTGGCGGGCGGGATGGCCGACCGCCTGGGCGTCGTGGACCTGTACGTCCGCGCCGGGTTCCTGGTCCTGACACTCATTTGGGGCGTTGGGGTGTTCCTCTACCTGGCTCTGTGGGCATACACCCTGGACCGCATCCACGACTCCCGACCCGCGCCGGATGAGAGCGAGGAGCGAAAGGTGGGGTATTTTCTGATATTCGCCGGAGGTCTGCTGGCCCTCCGCTCGATCGGCGTTTGGAGCGGTGATCGACTGGTTTGGCCGGGGGCGGCGGTGATTCTGGGGGTGGCGTTCCTGATGGACCGGCGCGACATCGATCCGCGTTCGGCGATCCTGGCTGTATTCGACCCGAACAGCGGCAGGTTCCGGAGCCGCGCCGTGATCGGAATCCTGCTGCTGGTGGTCGGGATGTCGATCCTGGGCGCCGCGGCGGTTCCCGCACTGGAGACGGTGGTGCTGGCCGTGGTGGTGACCGGGGTGGGGATGGCGGTGCTGTTCGGACCATGGGTGTGGAGGATGGCCACCGACCTCGGAGCGGAACGGAGCAAGCGGATCCGCGAGGAGGAGCGGGCCGACATGGCCGCCCACCTCCACGACTCGGTCCTGCAGACCCTGGCCCTGATCCAGCGGACCGACGATCCCAAGCGGGTGTCCACCCTGGCCAGGGTCCAGGAGCGGGAGTTGCGCCGATGGCTGTACGATTCTTCGGTCGCCGACGGCCAGGACCTGTTGTCCCGGGCGCTGCAGAAGGAGGCGGACCGCATCGAGAACACCTACGATGTGCCGGTGGTGCTGGTGACGGTGGGTGACCGACCCGTGGATGACCATGTCCGAGCGATGGTTGCGGCAGCGGGAGAGGCTCTTACCAACGCCGCCCGACATTCGGGCGCCGACCGGATATCCGTCTACTCCGAGGTGACCGAGGATTCATCCGATGTCTGGGTGTCGGACCTGGGGCGGGGCTTCGACCCCGGCCGGGTAGCCTCCGACCGGCGGGGCATAGCCGAGTCGATAGTAAGCCGTATGCAGAGCCATGGCGGGAAGGCGACCATAGCCTCGGTGCCGGGTGAAGGGACAGAAGTGCATCTCCAACTGGTTGGAGAATCCCAGTGATCAAAGTGTTCGTGGTCGATGATCACCGGCTGTTCCTCTCCGGCGTGAGGGCCGAGTTGGAGGGCCGGGAAGGCATGACCCTGAGCGGCACGGCCCAGGACGTCGACGAGGCCATCGAGGCGCTGCGGGAAGATCCCCCGGATGTGGCGCTCGTGGACGTCCACATGCCGGGAGGAGGGGGACTGGCGGTGGTGGAGAACGTCCGGGAGACCAACCCCGACGTGAAGTTCCTGGCGCTGTCGGTCTCGGACGCCGCCGAGGACGTGATCGCAATGATCCGGGCCGGAGCCAGGGGATATGTCACCAAGTCCATCGGACCCGACGAACTGGCGGATGCGATACGGAGGGTGAACGAGGGCGATGCGGTGTTCTCTCCCATGCTGGCCGGCTTCGTGCTCGACACCTTCTCGATGGATGTCTCGCCTGCGTCGGACCCGGAACTCGACCGTCTCACCTCCCGGGAGAAGGAGGTCCTGCGGCTGATCGCCCGCGGCTATCCGTACAAGCAGGTGGCCAAGCGACTGTTCATCAGCGTCAAGACGGTGGAGTCCCACGTCTCGGCGGTGTTGCGGAAGCTCCAACTGTCGAACAGGCACGAACTCGCCCATTGGGCAAGCCACCGCAGCATCGTCTGACCTGACCGGCCGGGGGACGAGCGAGGTGTCGGGCCGCCGGCGCCGGAAAGTAGAATTGACGTTCGATGCCGCACGACGACCAGGCCAGTCTCCCACCATCAGTCGCTGCCATGGTCCTCAGTATCTGTTAGGGGCTCGATCCGGAAATGCTGGACCTGATCATTCGAGGAGGGAAAGTCGTCACACCCATGGGGGTTGGCGTGTGGGACGTGGCGGTCAGGGGAGAAAAGATCGCAGCCGTCACCGCGCCGGGTGTCCTATCGGGTGATGGCTGTCGGGTCGTCGACGCCTCGGAGATGGTCGTGGTCCCGGGCGGCATCGAACCGCACGCTCACATCGCCGCTCCGATCGTCGGCCGCGGCGATCTTCTGACGGCTCCTCCGGAGCAGGTCAGCCGGGCGGCTCTGTTCGGCGGCACCACCACCCTGCTGGACTTCGCGGTGGTGTATCAAGGTCTGGACATCCCCGGGGCCCTTGAGGAGCGGGCCGGTGTCTGGCGGGGCAATTCCTATGCCGACTACTCCCACCATGTGATGCTCCTCGGCGCCATCCCGCCAGAGATCATCGACTCGGTCGGCGAAGCTGTGGAGGAGGGCTTTCCCACTTTCAAGATCTTCACCACCGAGGTCCGTCCGCCCACCGCAGGCGACGTCCCCCGCATGGTCCGCACCGGGCACCTCCACGATCTCATGAGCCGGATCAGGGAACTGGACGCCATGTTGCTGGTTCATGCCGAAGAGGACGACATGGTCCAGCACATGCACCAGAAGCTGGTCCGGGAGGGGCGGACCGAATGGCCCAACATGCCCCTCGTGCATAGCGTCGAATCAGAGGACATGTCGTTTCGACGAGTGCTGCGGCAGGCCGAGTGGACCGGCGCCCCGGTCTATTTCGTCCATGTCAGCGCCCGGTCGGGAGTGGAGGCCATCGCCGAGGCCCGGGCCGACGGCCGCCCGGTGTACGGGGAGACGCTCCACAACTACTGCTGCTTCAGCCAGGAGAACTACCAGGAGGAGTTCGGGATGAAGTACCATACCTATCCCTCCCTGAAGTCCGAGGAGGACCGGGTGGCGCTGTGGGAGGCCGTCATCGGAGGGGACCTCCAGACCATGGCCACCGACGAGTACTGCACGTCCTGGGAGACCAAGACAGTCGGGCGGACCATCCTGGACGTCACCGGCGGGCACAACGGCGTGGAGACCCGGATGGGCATTACCTTCACAGAAGGCGTGTCCCGGCAGGGAATGGACCTGCAGCGGTTCGTGGAGGTCACGTCTACCAACGCCGCCAAGATCATGGGCCTCTATCCGAGGAAGGGCGTGTTGGCGCCGGGCAGCGACGCCGACATCTGCATCATCGACCCCAACATCAAGCGGAGGTTGAGGGCCGAGGACTTTCACATCTCCGACTACAGCATCTGGGAGGGATACGAGATCGAGGGATGGCCGGTGACCACCATCCTGCGAGGGGAGGTGGTTGTGTCGGACGGCGCCTTCCGCGCGGCCGCCTCGGGCCGGCTGATACCTCGCAGGATCGATCCGGAGGTGACCGTCCGCCCCGTGTGCTGATCCGGTACGGTGATCCGGACCCGCACCGGCCTCCGAGCGGCGGTTCCCAACGAACCGGGGCGGGCCGCACCGGCGTCTAGTGGGCGATCTCCAGCGCCGGTATCAGGCTCTTCAGGTGATCCCGACCCCAGCATTCCACACTGAGATCGGGCCTCAGCCCGCAGGTGCGCCGATCGCCGGCTCCCACGGCTATGAAGAGACCGTCCGGCACCGAGGTCTGTCCCTCGTGGTTGGCTCCACCGCACTCCACCGTTCCGTTGGCCCGCATTGCACAGGCGTGGTTCCACCCGGCGTCCACCGAGACGAACCGGCCCTGGGGAGGCGACGTCCCTGGGTGGCTGGCGCCCCAGCACTCCAGCGATTGATCCGGCCGCAGGCCGCAGCTGAAGAATCCACCGCTGGCGACCGAGGTGAAAACACCGGATGGAGGCTGGGTTTCACCATAGACATTTCGACCCCAGCAACTCACCGTGCCGCCCTCGAGGATCCCGCAGGCGTGAAACCAACCGGTGCCGATGGAGAGGAACCTTCCCTCAGGTGGCGAGTGTGATATCGGCTGCCCGTTTCCGTCCTTTCCCCAGCAATCGACGTTTCCGTCCACGCGGATGGCACAGGTGTGCGAACCGCCGGTATTGATGGCCACGAACTCTCCTTCGGGCGGGGGCGTTCCGCCGATATCGCGTCCCCAGCACTGGATGGTCTTGTCAACGCCGATCCCACAGGCCCGGTCCCCGACGCTGACCGCCACCAGGTCGCCCCTGGGTGAGGAGTCAAAGCCCAGCCAGTCCCAGCAGACCACGATGCCGTTCATCCGAGTCCCGCAGATGCCCTTCCCCACGTCGATGGATGAGAATCCACTGGTGAGGGGAGTGGCGCTTGCCTGGAGCTTGTATGAGTCGTCGGAAAACTCCACCACCTTCACCTCGAACGCCACGAAGGATCCCCTTCCCTCATAGAACACCGAGAGGCGGGCCGCCCAGGAGTCTCCGACATCAAGAACAACGGCATCTTCGGACCGGGAACCGGTAGGCAGGTACACACGCTTGCAGGGCACCACCCACGGGTTGCACAGGTCTATCTCATAGAGTTCCACGCCTTCGCGGGTGATGTTGTTGTCGTATCCCTCCTTGGCTCTTGCCCCGACCGCGATGTATTTGTTGGAGCTAATGGGCAGAACCAGAAGTTTGTGACCGGGGCCGGATCGGGGAAGGGCAAGGGAGTATTCAGCGCTTCCTTCCTTGTGTAGGACAACCTCGGCCGGATCGAGCCACCCTGTGTGAAACAGATTGTGAGCGGGGGTCCCCACCAACCCCCGGTTCTGGGCCATGATGTCCATGCCGGTGATCAGGGGTCTCCGCGCACCCGGCGCTTCCAGGTTGTGCGGCCAGCCGAGGGTGTGGCCTATCTCGTGAGCGTAGATGCCGGTTTGGTAGATGCCCCCTCTGTCGACCCATACGTTCCGGTAAAGCTTGCGGTCCCGTGAATCGAACGATCCTTCATATGCCAAGCCGGCAATGCTGCCGCCCAGGGGGCTTCCAACGAAGACATGGGTACCTTCGACGCGCTTCACGTGTCGACTGTTGTCACCGCAGCCGGCCAGAATCGCCGAGACTTCGGGGGAGGGGTCCTCTCCGTGCCGGAACCGTATCTGGTGTCGGCCTCCCGACAGCCATTCGAAATAGGGGGACACCTGGCGGTTTAGGAAGGTCGGCACATCCTCTGTGACATTGGCTCCCTCACATATCCATACGTTCCATGGGTCCTCTCCGACGGCGATGGTCTCCATAATGTGGCGACCGGGTGCGAACTCCAATACCGCCCTCAGGTCCGCTCCCCGGAGCGCCCCGGCCAGAAAGGAGGCCATGGTGTCCCTTCTCACCGTGTCCTGGGGGCAGTAGTTCGGAGGATCGTCCCTGCATCCGCGGGTGATTCCTGCGGTCAGCACTGCTTCGACAGCTTCAAGATAGGAGGCGTCGGGGGCGATGTCGGAGAATGATGAGGCTGTGATATCTTCGGGGATGCTCAGCCGGAAGGCCCTTTGGAGGAAGACGGCCATCTCGGATCGGAGCATGGGATCGTTGGGCCGGTAGGGTTCTCCGAGCCTGGTGTCGGAGAGACCCAGAGCTCCGATGATTTCCACATGGGGAGCGTAAGGGGCGTCTTGGGGAACATCGGTGAACACCCCCCGGTAGGACAGGGTGGTGTCGAGATCAAGGGCGCGTGCCAGGAAGATGGCGATCTCTGCCCTGGTGACATCCCTGTCCGGGCAGTACCGGGGACCCTCGGTGTCGCAACCGATGGTCAACCCACGGTCCACGATGAAGCGGATGTCCTCCGCGTGAGGGCCACCCGCGACGTCGGCGAACCCCGTGTCGGTCTGCTCGGCAGGAGTGGTCTCCTGGGCCACTGCCGGTGCGGCCAGCATCACGAGCGATGCCGCCGCGAGCAGGCCCAACCACAACCCTATGCGAGGAGCCTTCTCCATGCTCACAACAGCGAATATACGAATTAGTCGGTGTGCATCGTGCGTGTTGCGGGAAAGCATCAACCGGATCAGGCCGGCGGGCGCGTCAGCTGGGTTCCAGCGCCTCGGGGTTGACGACGTTCTGTGGGTTTCCCTCCAGGAAGGCGATCACATTGTCGACCGCTCCCTCGTTGAGGAGTTCTGTGCCCTCGGGCGTCTGGTCGGCCATGTGCGGGGTCAGCACCACCTGCTCACAGGAGAGGATGGGGTCGTCGGCCGGCAGGGGTTCGGTGTCGTACACGTCCAGTCCCGCTCCTCCCAGGTGCCCAGAATGCAGGGCCCGGACCAGGGCGTCGGTCTCGACCAGGGCGCCTCTGCCGCCGTTCACCAGGAACGCTCCCGGCTTCATGAGCCCTAGTTCGCGTTCGCCGATCATCCCCCGGGTCTCATCGGTCAGGGCCACGTTGAGGCTCACCACGTCGGCGGTGGCCAGTAGTTCGTCGAGTCCGAGGTAGCGGACTCCCAGGCGCCGGGCGCGTTCGGCGCTGGGATGGAACGTCCAGGCCACCACCTCCATCCCGATGGCGTTGGCCAGCCGGGCCAGTTCCGAGCCGATGGCGCCGGTGCCGATCACGCCCAGGGTCTTTCCCTGGAGGAAAACGTTTTCCATGCGGGTCCAGCGGCCCGCTTTAAGTTCGATCGTCTGGTAGGCGGTCCGCTTGGTGACGGCCAACATCAGGCCGAAGATGTGCTCGGCGACCACCGCCGCGGTCCGCCCGGGCTGGTTGCTGACGGCCACTCCCATCTCGGTCGCGGTCTGAAGGTCGATGCTGTCGGTCCCGACGGCGCACACCACTATGAGCCGGAGTGTTGTGAGGGAACGGAGTTCGTCGCCTCGCCAGGTGACGGCTCCCCGGCTGTTGATGATCACCTCCGCGTCCCTGACCCGTTCTATCTTCTGCTTATCGGTGGGGCGGTCCCCGTACACGATCACCTCTCCGAACGGCGCCAGGCGATCGAGGTGTGGAGAACCCCGGATTTGGATGGGCTCGTCGCCGGGGACCACGATGGTGGGCCGATTGTCAAATCTCATTCTGCTATCCGCCCGTGCTCCGCTGGAATAGGGGGCCTATGGTGGCAGATTATCGGCGCCTTCACGGGTCAATAAGTGCCACTGGTGGGAGGCGACATCTATAGGCTTCCCATCGTGAGCGTACCTGAAAGCACCGCAAACGACGAGGGTTCCCCGGCGGGAGTGACCCTCAGGGGACCGCTGCGGGAAGCCATGGAAGTGATGGCGATCACTGAAAGTGCTCACACCTGATCACTGAAAGTACCCAGT
>JAPPKR010000218.1 GCA_028819835.1 bacterium
GCGGTCCAGTCCCGTCGCCCCAGACCCTGAAGTTGGGCGGCGTCGTAGACCGGTAGCGCGGCGGCGCCCATCACGGTGGGCGAGTCGTTGTCAGCGCCCATCTCCAAGGCGAGGCCCAAGTCCTTTCGGGCCAGGTCCACCATGAAACCCGGGTCGAGGTTTCCAGCCAGGACCTGAACCGGATAGGTGGTGCCCAAATGCCCCCGCCCTGCGGTAGTGCCCATCAGAACCTCGATGGCCGTGTCGCGGTCGAGACCGGCCCCTTCAGCCAGGGCCAACGCCTCCGCCACAACCACATTGGAAACGATCGACAGGTAGTTGTTGACCAGCTTGGTGCGAATCCCCGATCCCGCCGGGCCGCAGTGGATGATCGTGTCGCCCATGCATGCCAGCACCGGGCGAGCCCGCTCCACGTCCTCGGTTTCTCCTCCCACCATGATCAGTAGGGTGCCCGCCTCGGCTTCCTTGGAGGTCCGTCCCACGGGAGCGTCGATCGCCCGCTTCCCCACGGATTTCAACCGGTTCGCCAGTGAATCGAAGTGGCTGGGCAGGCCGGTGCTCATGTCGATCAGGAGCGCGTCGTCCGCCAGGGACTCCGCAGCGCCGTCCGGGCCGAACACCGCGTACCCTACGACCTTGCCGGTGGGGAGCATGGTGATCACGAAGTCGGCGCCTTCGGCGGCGTCCCTCGGTGAGTTCGCCGTCTCGGCGCCCTTGCGGCCAATGACCTCCAGAGCCCCCGGAGCTATGTCGAAGGCCTTGACGCGGTGACCTCCCTCGATCAGGTTGAGGGCCATGGGCAGGCCCATCACCCCCACGCCGATGAAACCGATCTTGCTCATCTCGATCCTACCTCTCGCGACTGGTACGGCACGGCGGCTCTCGCGGCCACCTGTAATTTGCTTGTTGGATGATAACTTCGCCCGATCATCGGCAGGTGTGGCTCCCCGGCGGCGAGTTTGCGATGGGGTCGGATCACCACTACCCCGAGGAGGGCCCGGTTCGGGCCGCCAGGGTCGATCCGTTCGGAACGGACATCCACCCGGTCACTAACCGTCAGTTCCGCCGGTTCATGGAGGCCACCGGACATGTCACCCTGGCCGAGCGACCGCCCGATCCGGCGGTCTACCCGGAGGCACATCCCGAGGACCTGGTCCCGGGGTCTCTCGTTTTCCGGATGACGCCGGGTCCGGTGAACCTGGGGGAGTTCTGGCGCTGGTGGGCATGGACTCCCGGCGCCGACTGGCGCCATCCCCGCGGACCGGGATCATCCCTTGACGGTCTCTGGGACCATCCGGTGGTCCATGTCGCCTACCAGGACGCGGCGGCCTACGCGGCGTGGGCCGGGATGGGGTTGCCCACCGAAGCCGAGTGGGAGTTCGCTGCCCGGGGAGGACTGGACCGCGCCGAGTTCACCTGGGGCGATGACGATCCGCAGGAGACCGCGCCCCTGGCCAACACCTGGCAGGGCCGGTTCCCCTACGAGAACACCGAGGTGGATGGTTGGGTCCACACCAGTCCGGTCGGCGCTTACCCGCCCAACGGGTACGGACTCTACGACATGGCCGGCAACGTGTGGGAATGGACTTCCGACGCCTACGGCCTCCCCTCCGACGGACACCCGGCGTCGCCCTGCTGCGCTCCGCAGACCGCGTCCGACGATACGGATCCGACCCGCGTGATCAAAGGAGGATCGCACCTCTGCACCATCCAGTACTGCTTCCGATACCGACCCGCCGCCCGCCAGTCCCAGACCATCGACACCTCCACCAGCCACATCGGGTTCCGTTGCATCACCCGCTCCCGGCGGTGAGTCGACATTTGGAGGAAGCCGTCCAGATTCGCGGGTTAGAGATCGGTTTTCGCGAATTTCTGTTCGGCTGAGCGCCGTCCGCCGACTCTCTAGAATCGCCTCCATGCGTCTGGCAGATCAGGATCTATTGGGCTACGGCAGCTACCGGAGACTGGTGGAAGACTTCGAGTGGGACATTCCGGAACGGATGAACATGGCCTCGGAGGTCTTCGACCGCTGGAGCGATGATCGTGGCCGGGTGGCCATCTATGTTGAGCATGCCGATGGGCGCCGGGACACCTGGTCCTACTGGCGCCTGATCAGGCTGGCCAAGCGATACGCCAACTTCCTGGCGTCGTTGGGAGTCCAGCCCGGGAACCGGGTCTCGCTAGTGATGCAGCAGGGCGCCGAGTTGGCCGCCCTTCACTTGGCTGTGTACTCCCTCGGCGCGGTCGCCCTTCCCATGTCGATCCTGTACGGTCCCGACTCCTACCGCCACATCCTGTCCGACTCGGAGACCAGCGTCATCGTGGTAGGCGAGGCCTACGCCGACCCGATCCGGTCGGTCCGCGACGACCTGCCGGATCTGGGCACGGTGGTCATCTCGGGACAGCCCGGGGAGGGGGAGAGGTCCTTGGCGGAGGCTGATGGTTACCCGGCCGACTTCGACCCGGTCGACACGGCATCTGAGGACCCGGCACTGTTGTTGTACACATCAGGCAGCACCGGCCACCCCAAGGGCGCCCTCCATGCCCACCGCATCCTCGAGGGGTACCTTCTCACCTTCAAACTCTTCTTCAACGTGGAGTTCGACCACTCCACCGTTTTCTACACACCGTCCGACTGGGCATGGGTGGGGGGCCTCCTCGACATACTGCTTCCCGCCCTGGTCTTCGGCCGCCCGGTGGTGGCCGACGAGGAGCGCTTCTCGGCCGAACGCGCCTTCGAGGTGATCGGTCGGAACGGCGTCACCCACGCCTTCCTGACGCCCACGGCCCTGAAGGTGATGGCGCAGGTGCCCGACCCCGGCCCTCGATTCGATCTCGATCTGCGGGTCATAGCCAGTGGCGGAGAGGCGGTGGCCGACGAGTTGTACCGGTGGAGCGAGCGGGACTTGGGAGCGGTCATCAACGAGTTCTACGGTCTCACCGAGGTGAACCACCTGGTGGGTGGATGCGAGGCGCTGTGGCCCGGCCAGCCGGGATGGATGGGACTGCCGTATCCCGGTCGCGAGGTGGCCGTGCTCGATGAGGAGGGAGAAGAGGTATCTCCCGGCGAGATCGGCGAGATAGCGGTGCGGCCGGGCGATCCCACCCAGATGCTCGAGTACTGGGGCAACCCGGGTGCCACCGCGGGGATGCGGCGGGACGGCTGGATCATGACCGGCGACCAAGCCATCTTGGATGGCGACGGCTACATCCGCTTCCTGGGCCGCGATGACGACATGATCGCCAGCGCCGGCTACCGCATCGGCCCCGCCGAGGTCGAGGAGTCCCTGGTCCGCCATCCCGCGGTGGCGGAAGTGGCCGTCATCCCTGCGCCCGATGAGATCAGGGGCCATGTGGTCAAGGCGATGGTGGTGCTGGCCGACGGCCACCGGGGAGACGACGAGTTGACCGCAGAACTCCAAGCCCAGGTCAAGACCCAGTTGGCCGCCTACAAATACCCGCGGATGGTCGAGTACGTGGACAACCTGCCCAAGACCTCAACCGGCAAGCTCAACCGTAAACTGCTGGCCGCCCAAGCCCGCTCCGCCTGACAGCCGACGGGCGAAGGCCGTGGCTCATCACCGGGGTTGGGGCGACGACAGGCCCACCTTCTCGGCCACCTCGGCTGCCTCTTGGCCCGCGGTGTACAGATCCCGGGCCCGCACAGCGTCTCCGATGGGGTAGATGACCGCCCGAATGTCAGCCTGCCGAAGGTCATCCGCCAGGCGGTTCCGGGGGACGCGTCCTCCGGTCACCACCGCGCCCACCTCCAGCCAACTCCGGTCCCCGCGGGTCTGGATCGCCACACGGTTACCGGTGATAAGTTCGGCCGTGGTCTCTCGGTAGATGTGGACTCCCGGGTCGGCGTCTAGTTCCATCTCCACCAGCATTCCGTTGAATTCTCCGTCGGACGCCACAGAAGCGCCGCTTTCGATGATGTGGACGTCGACGCCCAACCGTCGCAGGTGGAGCGCCACCGCACAGGCTGCATGGTCCCCACCGAGTATCGCCACCGCTCTGTCCCACTTCTCGGGCGCACGTTCCAATGCCGAGAAGACGTCGAATAGCTGGATTGTCCGATCCGATTCCTCCGCCCACAAGTAGCCGCCCCTCGCGCCGGTGGCCACAATCACCACATCAGGGTCCGCCTCCCGCACGTCCTCGACGCCGACCCGACGCCTCAATTCCACCCTGACCCCCACCTTGGCCAACTCCAGCGCCAGCCAGTCGACCAGTGTCCCGTACTCGGGCAGGGCTTGGCGGAGATAGTGGAGTTGGCCACCCAGGCTGCCCGTCGCCTCGCACAGGGTCACATCGTGGCCCCCTTGTCCCAGGAAGCGCGCGGCGTGCATCCCGGCCGGCCCACCTCCGATCACCATCACCTGCAGGGCCGCCGCTGCCTTCCTTATGGGGGTTGTGCGCAAGTGCTCGTGAGCACTCACCGGATTGGCCGCGCACCCCGCCGGTGTGCGGGCGACCGTCAAGTTGACGCAGGTGTTGCAACTGATGCACGGCACTATGTCCTTGGCGCGGTCTTCCATGAGCTTCAGCACATAGTCGGGATCGGCGTGAAAAGCGCGAGCCAGGGTCACGTACTCGAATCCTTCACGCTCCATAACCTGGTCGGCGAACACCGGGTCGTTCATCCGCTGCGCCACGCCCACCGGCGCCCGGTCTCCGACGGCCTGCCGGATCACGGCAGCCTCCCCCACGAATCCCCCTTTGGGCGTTTCGGGACCCTGGAAGATCTTTGACATCGACTCGTAGGTGCCCCCGGCCACGTCGATCAGATCGATCCCGGCGTCGGCCAGCATCACCGCGAAAAGCGCCGACTCCTCCGGCTCCAAGCCGCCCTCCACGTACTCGGATGCCGAGATGCGGTACCCGATCGGGTACTCCTCGCCGACCACCCCGCGGACCGCGGCAAGCACTTCCAGTGCGAAGCGCGCCCGGTTCTCCAAGGACCCTCCGTAACGGTCTGTGCGGCGGTTGGACTGGGGGGAGAGAAATTGTCCGAGCAGGTACCCGTGCGCTCCGTGGAGGTGGATCATGTCTACACCGGCGGCCAGGCACCGCTCGGCCGCCCGCGCGAAGTCGCCGATCACCCGCCGGATGTCGGCCAGGGTCATCTCCCGGGGGATCGAACCGGGATCCATGAAGGTGGAGCCGATCGCCGAGGGTGCAATCGGGCGACGGTGATGGGCGGTGACTGACGCCTGGCGCCCCCCGTGGTGGAGTTGCATGGCCAACTTGGCGCCGTAACGGTGGATCTCGTCGGCCATTTCGGTCAAGGCCGGAATGACGTGGTCCCCGTGACACCCCACCTGGTAGGGATTACCCCTACCCTCGGGCGAGACGTAGGTCGATTCGAGCTGGATCAGCGCCGCCCCGCCCATGGCCCGCCGGCGAGCGTAGGCGATGTAACGCTGGTTGAGACTGCCGTCGAGGTTGGCGAGGGACTTCTCCATGGGGCCGACGATCAGGCGGTTGCGCATGTACATCCCCCCGATGTAGCCCGGCCGCAACAGGTTCTCGAACGCCATTGTGCGTCTCCTAGGTCGAGACAACCGGCGAGACGGCCTCTCTCACCAGCGCCTCGGCGAACTCGAGGTCATTGATGTGGTGGTCCACCCCGACCACCGACACCGACGGCGCCACACAGGAAATCACGCCCTCCAGGAAGGCGTCCACCGCTTCGGGGTTGTGGAACGGACCGCCTTCGATGTCCAGCCCCGAGAAACCCTTCATGGGCACCAGCACCGCGGTCTTCTCCTGCGGCGTTCCCAGGCGTTCGGCCACCGTCCTACCCATCCGGTGGTTCTCCTCCGGAGTTGTCCGCACCAGGGTCACCAGTTCGTTGTGAGCCTGGATGGCCCGGCTGCGAAACCTCTCCGGCAGGGTGGCAAGCGGGCCCACGCAGATCATGTCGATCGCCCCCGGCGCAACCACTTGGGGGACTCCCACCCGGGCGGCGGTCCGGAGCCGCTCCGGGCCCGCAGGCCAGAGGCCGCCGAACAGTTCGTCGGTGATCTCGGAGATGGTGATGTCGATCACCGAGGAGACGAGCCCCTGGGAGATGAACGACTCGAAAGTCCGCCCGCCCGTCCCGTTGGCGTGAAACACCACCGATTCGAGGCCGGCCGAAGAGAGCAACGACCGGCAGTGGGTCACGCAGGGGTTGGTAAGGCCGTACATCGTCATCCCCACCGACTCGGCCGGACCTTCCGGATCGCTCAACGGCCCCGATCCCAACAGGGCCACCGTCACCCGCGCCAGCCTTGCGATCATGGCCCGGAGGATGCTGTTGTCGCCCTCGATGTCCACGATCGGGTAGATCATCGTCACGTCGCGGCCGTCGACCAGCGGCCGGGTCTCCCCGGCCACCGATGTGGCCATCAGGACCTTGGGGACCCCGAGCGGCACGACCGGCGCCAGGTGGGTGAAGAGCACCGAGGCGTTGGACCCGCCCAGACAGACCAAGGCGCCCACCTTCCCGTCTCCGACTAGTTCCCCGAGGATCGCCGAAGCTCCCCTGGCCATCGCCGAGAGCGCCTCGGCCCGGCCGAGCGAGGGCAGGTCCCCAAGCGAGTACCCGGCCGCCTCGGCCACAGCCCCGGCCGGATGGACACAACCGTGGTCACCGCCGAACACTCCCGTGTCGATGGTGATGGGGGGAGCCCCCATCCGGGTGAGCGTATCCACCAGCAGCCCGAGCGGTTCCGCCTTCGTGTCGAAGGCGCCGGCCACTACCACCCGGCTCATGCCGGGGGAGCGGACGTCGGCTGCCGGCGGATGAGGACCACTGCTCTAGAGAGCGATGTCCTTGAAGCCTCGCACCGTGTTCTCGATGGCGACCTCGGTGGGCAGGCGCTCCATGGTGCTGGCGCCGATGAAGCCGGGGCAACCCGAGGCGCGCATCACCTTGTCGACCTGCTCGGGGTTCTCAAGGGGACCGCCGTGGAGCACCACCAGGATGTCGGGATTCACCGCCTCCGACACCTCCCGGGTCTCGATCGCCTGCTCCACACAGGCATCCAGGGAAGTGGTGAAAGAGTCGTCGGCGCCGATGCTGCCGCCGGTGGTCAAGCCGAGGTGAGCGACCATCACATCCACTCCTGCCTCGGCCATCATCGGCGCCTCCTTCGGGTCATAGCAGTAAGCCAGGGTGAACAGTCCCCGCTCCGAGGCCTTCCGGATCATCTCAACCTCCCGGTAATAGCCGAATCCGGTGGCTTCCAGGCTCTGGCGCCACCGCCCGTCGATGTAACCCACGGAAGGAAAGTTGATGACGCCCGAAAAGCCCATCGCCTCCACCCGTCCCAGGAAGTGGTCCATCACCCGGGTGGGGTCGGTACCGTTCACCCCGGCTATCACCGGCGTGTCCTCCACCACCGGCAGGACCTCCCTCTCGCCCATCTCCATCACTATGGCGTTGGCGTCCCCGATGGGCATCAGCCCCGCATTGGACCCGTGACCGCCCATCCGGTACCGGCCGGAGTTGTAGATGAGGATCAGGTCCGCCCCGCCCCGCTCGGCGAACTTGGCCGAAATGCCGGTCCCCGCGCCCGCTCCGATGACGGGCCTTCCCTCGGCGAGAGTGTCTTTCAGCCTCTGCCACACCTGATCGCGTGTGAACATTCAATCCTCCTGGTCGGCGATGGGTACCAACCGCGGAGAATATCAGTCGACCATCAGGATGCCGCCGTTGACGTGGATGGTCTGGCCGGTGACGTAGGCCCCGGCGTCCGAGGCCAGGAAGATCACCGGCCCCACCAGGTCTTCTGCCACCTGCATGCGCCCGATCGGGATGTACTTCTCATACGAGAACAGGTACTCGCGATGGTGTGCGTGCATGGGCGTGTCCACCGCTCCGGGGGCGATGGCGTTCACCCGGACCCCGTAGGGCGCCACGTCCTGGGCGGCCGCCCGGCTGAGAGCCTGAAGTGCGGCCTTGGCCGAGCAGTAGTCGACCCCGCCTCCGTCCTGGTTGAAGATCGAGGCCCGTGACGACCAGGAACTGCCGATGTTGATCACGCTTCCCCGGCCCGCCCGGCTCATCTCCTGGAGGACCGCCCGCATGATCCGCATGGGAGCGCGCAGGTTTATCCCGTACATGCGGTCCCACCCCTCGTCGGTGACGTCCAGCATGTCCGAATACCCCATGATCCCGGCGTTGTTGACCAGCACGTCGATCCGGCCGCTCAGGCCCAAAGCAGCCTGAACGATCCGCTCGGGCGTGTCCTCGGCGGTCACGTCTGCATGGACGGTCGATACCTTGCGGCCCACCTGGCCGATCTCCTCGGCGGCGTTCTCCAGGGTTTCGGCGTTCATATCCACCAGCACCAGGTCGCTCCCGGCATGCGCCAAGCCCTTCGAGAGAGCCAAGCCGATCCCCTGCCCGGCTCCGGTCACCACGCTGCAGTAGCCCCTCAGGTCGAACAGGTTCATCGAGATGTCGGGAAAGTCCAGAGGCAAGGCATTCCTACGGTCGGCTCGGCTAGGAGATCATAGTGAAAGCCGTTCCCGGTTTTCATTGGTCGGCGGCTGCCACACCGGCAACAATCCAGGTGGGAGGATCCAGGCAATACCAGACGACATTCCGTAACGAGTTATTCGTTTTGCCTCCGGAACGAGCGGCGAGGCTTTGGTCTACTGGGGTTTTGCGAAGGTGAGGAGCCAGGTTCCGTCGAACTCCTCGTAGATGAACACCATGTTCACCAGCCCTCCCGGGAAGCGGGCGGTGTGCTTGGTCTCCCACTTGCCGGGGGCTATCTCGGTGGGCGGGGAGGTCTCTTCCGCGGTGAAGGTCAAGTTCTGGTTCTTGAAGGGCTGCATGTTTGTCCGGATGCTTTCCCTTTCCTCCTCCCAGTAGCTGTCCGAGTAGAAGATCTCGAGTGCGTCGGGGTCGTGGGTGTTGTAGACATCCCACAGGTGCATGGTCTTCTCGCGGAGGTGTACCACCATGTCCAACGGCTCGTCGGAAGAGGAGGCAGCCTCATCGGCACCGTCTTCGGCGGGGGCGGTTTCCACCTGGGGCGACTCGGTGGTGGTGGGCGCGGCAGTTGTGGTGGGCGCCGACGTCGTAGTGGGCGCGGTCGTTTCAGGGACCTCGGCGCCGGTGGGCTCCTCGGATGCCCCGCCGCAGCCGGCCACGGCGACAGACAGCGCCAGGATGGCGGCCAGGGTCGTTCTATTCCTGAGCATGCGGCGCGATCGCCTCCTGTTCGGCTCCGGGTGGCACATCTTGACCGAAGGGTACCCAAGGCCGTGTTGGACGACGGCATTTCAGCTGCAACGCCCACCGCCGTAGGGTGCCGGCGGCAGTGCCTACCGGCTTACGCCGATGAGGTATCGCCCAACCAGTCCAAAGACCGGGTCACTGCCTTCCGCCAGCGGGCGTACCGGGCCTCCCGGGCATCTTCCGGCACCTCCGGCGACCAGCGCCGGTCTTCCTGCCAGTTGCGGCGCAGGTCGTCGAGGCTGTCCCAAAACCCCTCTGCAAGCCCGGCGCCGTAGGCGGCGCCCAGCGCGGTGGTCTCGCTCACCCGCGGGCACACCACCTCGACGTCAAGGATGTCCGACTGGAACTGCATCAGCAGATTGTTGGCGACCATCCCCCCGTCTACCCGCAACTCGGTGAGGGCCACCCCGGAGTCGGCCCGCATGGCGTCCAGGACCTCCCGGGTCTGGTAGGCGGTGGCCTCCAAGGCGGCCCGGGCGATGTGACCCCTGTTGGAGAACCGGGTCAGGCCGGTGATGACGCCTCGGGCGTCCGTCCTCCAGTGTGGAGCGAACAGCCCCGAGAAGGCCGGAACGAAATAGACGTCTCCGCTGTCCGGCACAGAGGCGGCCAACGCCTCTACCTCGGGTGCGGCGGAGATCATCCCCAGGTTGTCGCGGAGCCACTGAATTAGGGAGCCGGTGACCGCCACCGACCCCTCCAGCGCAAAGATCGGATCGGATCGGGCGACCTGGTAGCCGACCGTGGTGAGCAGGCCGTGGGTTGATGGCACCCTCCGGGTTCCGGTGTTCATGAGCAGGAAACAACCCGTGCCGTAAGTGTTCTTGGCCTCTCCCGGCCGGAAACACGTCTGGCCGAACAGGGCGGCCTGCTGGTCTCCGAGGATGGCCGAGATCGGCACTCCCTCGAGGAAGCCGGTCCCTGTCCCCACGCGACCGATGGAGGGGAAGATCTCGGCCATCACCGAGCGGGGAATTCCCATCGCTCCGAGCAGTTCATCACTCCAGTCGAGGGTTTCGAGATCCATCAGCAGAGTCCGCGAAGCGTTGGTGACATCGGTTACGTGCCTGCCTCCCGCCACTCCGCCGGTGAGGTTCCAGACCAGCCAGGAGTCGACGGTGCCCACCACGGCTCGGCCCGAGGCCGCCTTCTCCGCCACACCGTCGGCGTTCTCCAGCAACCAGGCTGCTTTGGGTCCGCTGAAGTAGGTGGCCAGTGGGAGGCCGGTCCGGTCCCGGAAGCGGTCGATCCCGCCTTCCCGGGCCAGTCTCTCACAGATCCGGTCGGTCCTGGTGTCCTGCCACACGATGGCGTTGGCCAGCGGCCTGCCGGTGGCTCGGTCCCAGACGACGGTGGTCTCCCGCTGGTTGGCGATTCCGACGGCCGCGAGATCCCCGGCCTCCATGCCCGCCGAAGAGAGCGCTTCTGCGACAACCGCTTCCGTGGTCTGGAGAATCTCCGAGGGATCGTGCTCCACCCACCCCGGTTGGGGGAGGACCTGGCTGAATTCCCGCTGCGCAGAGGCGATCACGGCTCCTGAGTGATCGAAGATCATGAACCTGGTGCTGGTGGTTCCCTGGTCGATGGCTCCGACCGCTCGTCGCTTGCTCATCCCGCCAAGACACTAGCTTCTATCATCGGGGAGATCGCTCCACCCCAGGAAGGAGTTCCGGTCATGATTGAATGGCTCGGCATCGACCACCTTTTCGAACTCTCCGGCTCAGAAGCGATCGCGGGGTTCCTCACCCCGCTGGTGGTCTTCGCGGTGTTCTTCCTGTTACAACTGTTACTGCCGGCCCGAAAAGTGCCCGGCTACGTCACCGACCCGGCGACCGGCGAACCGCGCCGCTACCGCTTGAACGGTCTCTTGGTCTATGTGGTCGTGCTGATCGTGTGGGCCTTCGAACTCACCGGGATGGAGCGCGCCTGGTTCTACCGGTCCTCGGTCTACGCCGTGGCCGGCGGGACCGTCCTGGCCGTCATCTTCACGCTGGTGGCGGTGTTCAGCCAGCCGAAGGGCGAGAATGAGAACACTTGGTTGGCGCTCTGGGAGGGCCGGGCCCTGGAATTGTCGTTCCTCGGGGAGCGCTTCGACGTCAAGATGTACCTGTACGTGGTCGGCGGGACGATGTTCGCCGTCAACGCTTTGTCGGGAGCGGCCTACCACTACGAGCTATTCGGTGATGACTCCAATCCGGGCGTCTTCCTGTATGCGGCGTTCTTCACCTTCTACATCCTGGACTATTCGATCTTCGAGCGAGTCCAGCTCTACACCTACGACCTCATCCACGAGAGGCTCGGCTTCAAGTTGATTTGGGGTGGTCTCATCGTCTACGGGTGGCTCTACATCCTTCCCTTGTGGGGGATGGCCGTCCACCCGGATCCCGGGTTTTCGGGGCCGTTGAGGTATGTCTGGCTGATCGGGACGCCGGTGCTGTTCCTGGTCGGATGGGCGATCGGTCGGGGCGCCAATCTGCAGAAGTACACGTTCAAGCGGTGGCCCGACCGCAAGTTCCTCGGACTCATCGAGCCGGTGCACATCGAGGCGGGCGACCGCAAGATACTGTGCAGCGGCTTCTGGGGCGTCGCCCGGCATTTCAATTACCTGGGCGAGGGGTTCCTGGCCCTCTCGATCTCCCTGGTGTTCGGCTACGTCGGCAATCTCTGGTCCTGGACCTACTTCATCTTCATAGTCTCGTTCTTCACGACGCGTCAGCTCTACGATGAACGGTTCTGCGCCGAGAAGTACGGCCCCGAGAAGTGGGCCGAGTACCAAGAACGGGTCAAGTACCGGATCTTTCCCGGCATCTACTAGCGGGACTCCCCACGGGGCAGGGGAGGGGGCCTCCACCATGCCGGGGGCGGGTCCGGGTTGGTACCCTCGGAAGGAAAGCCTGGTAGAAGAGTTGCTCCGGCGCCTGGCCGAACCTGCAGGGTGGACAGGCGCCGGTGGTGATGGGAGAGAAAGGAGAGCGAGGTGAGTGAAAGGCTTGGATTCATCGGGTTGGGGATCATGGGCGGAGGGATGGCCGCCAATCTGGTGAGAGCCGGGTTCGACGTGACGGTGTGGAACCGCACCGCCTCCAAGATGGCGCCGGTGGTCGACCTCGGCGCATCCGCGGCGGGTTCGCCCCGGGAGGTGGCGGAACAGTCCACCGTCGTGTTGATCTGCGTCGCCGACACCCCGGACGTGGTGGCGGTCACCGAAGGACCGGAGGGGATACTGGCGGGGTTGTCGCCGGGTTCGCTGGTTGTCGACCACTCCACGATCAGCCCGTCGGAGACCCGGCGTCTGGCAGGTCTGGCTTCCGAGGCGGGAGGCTCCTGGTTAGACGGTCCGGTGAGCGGCGGAAGCGAAGGAGCAGAGCTTGGGACCCTGTCGATCATGGTGGGCGGCGAGGCCTCCGACCTGGAGAGGGTGCGCCCCTATCTGGATGCGATGGGAAAGACCATCACCCATGTCGGTCCGGTGGGGTCGGGACAGATGGTGAAGCTGGTGAACCAGGTGCTGGTGGTGGTGAACATGCAAGCGGCGTGTGAGGCGTTGCTGCTGGCCGACGCGGGCGGGCTGGACCTGGAGACAGCCCTGTCGGCTCTGACCGGTGGTGCGGCCAACTCGTGGATGCTGGCCAACCGGGGACCGCAGATGATCGTTCGGGACTGGCGCCCGGGATTCACCATCGACCTACAGCAGAAGGACATCCGTCTGGTCCTGGAGGCGGGGGACGAGTTGGGCGTTCCCCTGCCTACCACTGGTCTGGTGTTCCAGCTCTACCGGTCGCTACAGCACCGGGGTCTGGGATCGGAAGGCCAGCACGCCCTGGTCAAGGCCTTGGAGCACATGATGGGCGCCGAAGTGGGCAGGGCTCCCGAGTAGGTTCCCCGCCACGGGGCCCCGGCCCGGAGGCCGGTATCGCAGGCGACCGTCTAGGAGGCCAGTTGCCCGTTTTCCGCCGGGTCGATCATGCTGAGGAGATCTTGGAAGGTCACCTCAAGTGCCCCCCGGATGGTCTCCGCAGCCAGACTGCCGTCGCGCCCCAGGCAGGCGCCGTAAAAGGCCTTCGCCACGACTGCCGACCTTTGGCGTCGGGAAGCAACCATCAGTGTCCGATGGGTGTAACGGCGGGAGCGATCGTAAAGGTCCGCCGCCTTTTGCAGCAGGCCGGGACGATCGGCGGCCTCATAACAGACCGACCTCATCTCCCATGCGATGTCCATCAGGCATGCGGTGTTGCTTCGCTCGGCGGCCGCTTGGAACCTCTGGAGACTCTCCTCCATCACACTCAGGTCATGGCTAGACAATCGGGGCGCGCCCAGTTGGGCCAGCCAAGATTCAAACCCCATCCTGGCCAGGTACAACTGTTCGATCTCATCGAGTGACAACGGGGATACGTAGTTGGCCGAGTTGGGACGGGCGTCGATCAACCCCTCGTGCGCCAGTTCCCGCAAGGCGGCGCGTACCGGTGTGACGCTGACGCCGAACTGCTCGGCAAGATCCCTGTAGCGCACCCGGATGCCCGGTTCAAGCTCTCCGGCCACTATGAGGTCCCGAAGTTCCTTGGTAATCCGCTGTTCTATCGTCCAGTTGTGTTGCAACCTCGTCGCCCCTTTCGTCGAGTGTGGTTTATCAGCCTTGAGATAGCATATCGGACATCTCGTCCAACACGGAAACCACCGATTCGGCGACGAATTCGAGGTCTTCTGAGGTCGACACATACGGAGGGGCCACGTGCAGGATGCCCTCCGACATCCGAGCCGCGGCGCAGCCGAGTCTCAACAACCGCCGGCTGAGTTCCTTGGCCACCTCGTACTTGCCCTTTATCCCGGTTGCGTAGGACTCGCCGGTCACCGGGTTGACAAGTTCGATCCCGATCCACAGTCCGAACCGCCGCATATCTCCCACGATCGGAAGCTCCCTGACTCCGCTCAGCATTCCGTGCAGGTCCGCTCCCAGGCTCTCGGCGACCAGGTCCATGCGCCCTTCCATGTAGATCTCCATCGCCTTGACGGCCGCCGCGGCGCTGGCGCCGTGACCCCCGTAGCTCTGGACCGAGGGGGAGCCCGTGTCACGGCCGAACGCCGAGAAGATGTGCTCTCGGACGATCATGGCGGCCACCGGAGCGTATCCGCCGCTCAAGGCCTTGGCCACCACCATCACATCCGGCACCACGTTCCAGTGTTCGATCGCCCACATCCGCCCGCTCCGACAGCACCCCACCAGCGTCTCGTCGGCGATCAGCAAGACGCCGTAGGAGTCACAGATCTCTCTCACCCGGGGCCAGTAGGTCCTATCCGGGATCCGGAACTGGGTGATCGCCACCGGCTCTCCGATAACCGCCGCCACCGTCTCGGGTCCCTCCAGTTCGATCACCTCCCGGATCTGTTCGGCGTATTGAAGGTCGGAGGTCCCGGTCGGCGGCATGACGTGGACCCCTCCCGGCATCAACGGGTAGTACATGGAGTCGCGGTGTCGACGACCCGACATGGCCAGGCCTCCCGCTCCGGCCCCGTGATACGACCCATAGCGGGATATGACCTTGTAGCGATGGTGATCGCCCCGCATGCGGTGATACTGGCGGGCCAGTTTGATGGCGGTCTCGGTGGCCTCCGAGCCAGAACTGGTGAGAAACGAGTGTTGAAGGTCGCCCGGCGCCGACGCCGCCAGCCGCTCGGCCAGTTCCACCGCTCCCCGGGTGGTGAAGAAGATCGGCCCGGCGGTGGCGACGTTGCGGGCCTGTTCGGCCATTGCCGCGGTGATGTCGGATCGACCATGCCCGAGAGGTGTCTGCCACATCGACGAGCAGAGGTCGAAGTAGCGATCACCCCGGGTGTCCCAGAGCCACGCTCCCTCACCCCGGTCGAACACCCTCAGCATGTCCTGGTCCACCAGTTCGGAACGCGGACTCTCGTGAATCCACAGATAGTCGAGGGCCCGCCTCTCCAAGGGCCCCCGGACGGTCATGTCCTCAGGCCGACTCGGGCTTGCGCCCGGCAAAGTACTCCTCGAGTACGAAGGCCGCCCGGAAGGCGGTGTACTCGTCGAAGTGAGCCGCAACGATCTGCACCGAGGCGGGCAGACCGTCGGAGTCATACAAACCGGGCACCGCCATGGCCGGAT
>JAPPKR010000253.1 GCA_028819835.1 bacterium
TTTCGGGGAAGACCGGTATCACCTGCGAAAGGAGGTGGTCGGGTTCACCCAGACCAGCGAAGAGGTGCGGGTTGGGTTCTCCGACGGCGAGGAAGCCCGCGCCGATCTGCTGGTGGCGGCGGACGGCATAAACTCCCTGGCGAGATCAATCCTGAGTCCGGGCGTGCATCCCGCCTACGCCGGTTACGTGGCATGGAGGGGGACCATTCCCGAGTCGGGACTCAGCGGGGCCGCCTTCGATGAACTGGTCAACGCCATGGTCTACTGCCTGATGCCGTCAGGGCATTCCCTGGCCTACGCCATTCCCAGCCAGACCGGAAGCCTGGTGGTGGGCGAGCGGTTGATGAACCTGGTCTGGTACTACAACTGCCCGGTCGGCCCTCAACTCGACGATCTCCTCACCGATCGGGAGGGCGTGAAGCGGGCCGCCTCCGTCCCCCCCGGCTTCGTCCGTCCCGACCTCTTGTCCCGCATCCGGCGCGAGGCGACCGAGACCATGGCGCCGGTGGTGAGAGAGGTGGTGGACGGCGCCGAAGATCTGTTCATCCAGGTGATATTCGACGTTGCCTCGGACCGGATGGCCGAAGGGAGGGTTTGTGTGATAGGCGATGCGGCGTTCTCGGTACGTCCCCATGCCGCGGCCGGCACGGCCAAAGCCTGCGACGATGCGTTTGCGCTGCGAGACGCCCTGGCGGCGGCAGGGGGGGACGTCCGGGAAGCCCTCCGGCGTTGGGAGCCCGGGCGCCTACGGGTCGGAAACAACCTGATCGCCCGGTCCCGATGGATCGGGGAGGCATACCAGACCCGGTTCGACGCCGTCCCCGGAGACCCCAGACTCAGCTACGGACTGTACGGTCCGGGCACCTAGGGCTCACAGCGGTCTGACCCCGGGTCAACTTCCGGCCGACGCCCCCTCCGGCTCTCCTCCCGCGGAGGCCGGGATCAGCCAGCGGAAAAGGGTCGGGGCCACGATGGTGGTGACGATCGCCAGGAGAATGATGCTCCCCTCCTGGGAGCTGGAGATGAATCCCAGGTGCCTCCCGATTTCGGCTACCACGATTATCAGGGACAGGCGGGCGGACAGCAAGGCGGCCGCGGCGGCGATCGACCTGAGGCCGTGCCCGCGCAACACCAGCACCAGCGCCGAGGCGGTCTTGACGGCGAAGGCGGCGATCACCAGTTTGCCGGTAAACAACAGCGCATCCACATCGGTTACCGCAGTCAGATCGAAGCGGATTCCAACGTCGATGAAGAAAATGGGGATGAGAAACCCGTAGGAGAACCCCGAGAGCTTGCGATCAAGGGCGCCCCGCTCGCGAAACACCAAGGCGATGATCCCCCCGGCCAGGAAGGCTGCCAGCACCGACTCGATGCCCAGCAGGCTGGCCACGCCCACAAACACGAACAACAACGCCAAGGTGGCGCGGATACCCATCTCCTCGGTGTCATCGGCGGCGAAGAGGGCTCCGAAGCGGTCCGGATGCCACCAGGCTGCTCTTCTGATGCCCAGCAGCACGGCTGCCACGATCACGAAGAAGCCGGGTATTCCCAGGAGACGCCACCCCGCCTCTCCTCCCGCCAGCACCGCGATAACCGTGACTCCCAGCAACGTCAGGAAGTCCGCCAGAAGAGCGCCCAACAGGATGTCCTGGCCGATCGGACGGGAAGCCACCCCCGCGGAGCGGAGGCTCGGCACCACCAGTCCCACCGAGGTTGTGGCCAGAACCATCACCATGAACGGGTCGGTGTCCAGAACCTGGCTGGCCACCCAGGAAGCCGAGAGAGTTGCGGCGAATCCGAGCAGGCCCACCACGATGGGGCCCGATCCCTGGCGTTGGAAGAACCCGATGTTGATCTCGAAACCGGTGAGCAGCATGAGCATCAAAAAGCCCAACCGGGCCAGCGATTCCAGTAGGGAAGAGGATGAGACGATGTGCAGCACCGGGCCCACCAGCACGCCGAACAGGATCTCCAACACCACGGGAGGAAGGCGGAGACGCCGCGCCGCCAATGGAAGGCCCAGAGCCGCCACGCCCACCAGGATCAGGGTGATGGCGTCGGATGCCTCGACCATCTTCAGCTACGGGAAGGAATAAGGATCACCGAGGAGTCCACCGTGGCGGCCATGAGGCCCACGATGCCCGGACGCAGATAGGTGTATGGGTGACCGCCGATGCCCATCACGACCAGCGACGACGTGGACAGTTCGTCGACCACCCGAACCGGGTTCCCCCTGAGGATGCGCCGGCGGATGGTGACGCCGTGAATGGAGGCTTCCTCCCTGGCCCGGCTGATCTGGCTCCGGATGTCGTGGAGGGTCTTCTCTCCGGGCAGGAAATGGGGAGGGAGCACCCCGACCGTCTGGAGGACCGTGCCGGAGTGGGCAGCCATATCGATGGCCTCCCTGGTGCCCCGCCACTCTTCATCCTCTTCTCCGGTCATCACCACCAGCGGACCTGAGTAGGGGAAACGCCCCGAGGCGATCAGCAGAGGGATTCTCCTCTGGCGGCTCATCTCGATGAGTCCTACCACCTTCCGTCGACCCGGAGGACGGGGAAACACCACCACTCCCACCGACTCGGTGGAGGCAGCATCAAACGGCGCCTCGAAACCCGGAGCGGCGGCGGGCATGAAAGAGATCTCGATGTTCTCATGCCGGATACGCCACTGGTCCATCCGGCAGCGCAGGTCTTCGGCGTCTTCGGGCTCCATCCTTTCCAGTGGAGGGTGAAGGGCCAGTATCGAGTCGGCAGCGGTGAACTTCACAAAGTGGGCGGCCTCGGCGAGCACCCCGTCGTCGGTCGGCCCGGCGGTGAGCGACACCGCCACCGAGAGTCCATAGTCGAGAGGAAAGTTGGCATGGCCGGCAGTGAAGGTCTCCACCATGTCCGCATAGTCTTCGGTGGCGCCCACCACCGTCACCAGGTCCCCCTCCTCCAGGACCGTGTTGCCGTGCGGGATGATCAGGCGTTGGTCTCGGAGCACGGTCGCCACCAACCATGAACGCAGCCCCAGCGACCGGACGGATACCCCACGGAGAGGCGAGTCACCGGAGATGCGGAATTCCATGGCCTCGGCCAGGCCGTTGGCGAAGGCCGCCGACTGGGTCCGGCGCCCGTCCAGGTTGATCTCGACATGTCGGGCGGTCAGGTTGTCGGCCGACACCACCGTCACCCCCAGTTCCCGGTATGAGGGGAGGTGCTCGTAACGGCTGGCCACCGAGATGATCCGGGGTACCCCCAGTTCCCGGGCGTAGCGACATGCCTCCATGTTGACGTCGTCGTCCCGGCTGGCGGCGATCAGCGCCTCGGCCCCATCCAACCCCGCCCGGCGCAGGACCAGCCGACTCGATCCGTCTCCACGGACGGTGTCCACCTGGCGGATCTGGCGGGCCATCTCCAGGGAGTCCTCCGCCGGGTCGATCAGGGTGATCTCCCATCTGTCGCCCAGCCGGCCGATGACGTTTCGTGAAACGTTCCCCGCCGACACGATCACCAACCTCACGGTGGCCACTCCCCGTTCTGGACCAGCCCGGATACGGGTTCCATGCGATCAAGGGTACCCGCGCGCCAAAGGTACCCCTGCGCCGAGCCGCAAGCTCCGGGGCGGCTACCTCCCGAGGGCGGCGGCCATAGCAGAACCCATTTCGGACGGGGTGGCGGCTATCTCGATTCCCGCCCGGCGGAAGGCCTCTATCTTGCTCTGCGCAGTCCCTTGACCGCCCGAGATGATCGCCCCGGCATGCCCCATGCGCTTTCCGGGGGGCGCCGTCAGCCCGGCGATGAACCCTGCCACCGGCTTGGTCATGTGCGATCGAACGTAATCGGCGGCTTCCTCTTCGGCCGGCCCGCCGATCTCCCCGATCATCAACACCCCCTCGGTGGCCGGGTCGGCTTCGAACAGTTGCAGGGCGTCGACGAAGCTGGTGCCGTTCACCGGATCTCCCCCGATGCCCAGCGCGGTGGTCTGACCCAGCCCCAGGTTGGTGAGTTGATAGACCGCCTCATAGGTCAGGGTGCCCGACCGGCTGATCACCCCCACCCTCCCTCGAGCGTGGATGTAGCCGGGCATTATCCCGATCTTGCACTCCCCCGGGGTGATCACCCCAGGGCAGTTGGGCCCTATCAAGCGGCTGGGGTGAGACTCGAGATACCGCTTGGCCTCCACCATGTCATTGACCGGGATGCCCTCCGTTATGCACACGATCAACTCCACCCCGGCCTCAGCCGCTTCCATGATGGAATCGGCCGCCGCGGGAGGAGGAACGAAAATCAGGCTGGCGTTGGCGCCGGTGGCGTCCACCGCTTCCGCCACACCCGAGAAGATCGGCAGGTCGACGGAGAAGGAGTCCTCCCTTCCCCGAACTCCTGAGTGATCGGTCTCCCCTGAGAACTGCTCGGTCTCGCCTGCCCGGCGGGGATGGACCCCACCCACCACCTCCGTGCCGTAGGCGATGATCTGTCCGGCATGAAAGCGCCCGGCCCGGCCCAGACCCTGGATCAGGAGGCGGGTGTCCCTGCCGCAGAGGATGCTCATCGGCACAACTCCACGATGCGGCGGGCGCCTTCCGCCATGTTCGTCGCCGAGATCACGCCCAGCCCCGATTCGGCGATGATCCTGCGCCCCAGCTCCACGTTGGTGCCCTCCAAGCGCACCACCAGCGGTACCGAGAGGCCCACCTGCTCGGTGGCGGCCAGCACCCCTTTGGCTATCACGTCGCAGTGGACGATTCCCCCGAAGATATTGACGAAAATCCCCCTCACATTGGGATCGGCGGTGATGATCCGAAAACCGGTGGCAACCCGCTCCTCGTCGGTATCCCCACCCACGTCCAGGAAGTTGGCTGGGCTTCCCCCGTAATGGTCCACGGTGTCCATGGTCGCCATGGCCAGACCCGCTCCATTCACCATGCACCCTATCTGCCCGTCCAGCTTCACATAGTTGAGCCCGGCTTTGCGGGCCAGGGTCTCGGCAGGCTCCTCTTCGCTCTCATCCCTCAACCCGGCGATCTCGGGGTGGCGGTAGAGGGCGTTGTCCTCGAAGGACAACTTGGCGTCCAACGCCAACGCCTGCCCGGAAGCATTGATCACCAGGGGGTTGATCTCCAGTAACTCGGTGTCGAGTTCTCCTGCGGCCGTGACCAGCCTCTGGACCAGGTCCACATAGGAGGCGGCCGCCGCGCCGGTGAGGCCCAGACGCCCGGTGAGACGCCGCAGTTGGAAGGGCCGGATCCCCACCGCGGGATCGATGACCTCGGTGTGCAGCTTCTCGGGTGACTCGGCAGCCACCTGTTCGATCTCCACTCCTCCCTCGGTGGAGGCCAGGAGAACCGGCCGGGCGATTCTCCGGTCCAACTGGATCGCCAGGTAGAGCTCCTGTGCGATGTCCACCGCCGCCTCCAGAAGGACACGGTTCACCACCTTCCCCGCAGGTCCGGTCTGCACCGTCACCAAGGTGGAACCCAGCATCTTCTCCGCCAGTTCCGCCATCCGCTCTCCCATGAGGCTGGTCTGCCCGGAAGCGACGACGTTCACACCGGCCAGTCCGGCGTCGGGGTGCTCGCGAAAGCGGCCCTTGCCCCGGCCCCCGGCGTGGATCTGCGCCTTGATGATCACCATGTGACCGCGGGTCTTCTCCATTATTGATGCGGCCGCTTCCCCTGCCTCCGCGGGGGTGAAGGCCACCGCGCCCAGCGGAACGGTTACTCCATAAGACGCAAGCAGTTCCTTGGCCTGGTGCTCATGAATGTTCACAGCCCATCTATGGTACCCCTCGCCAGGGCGTGTTCTACCTCGGCCGACCGCGGCTCGCTACAGGTCCGAGCCAACCCACTCCACAATCTCTTCCAGGGAGGAGCCGGGAGTGAAGACCCGGGACACCCCTATTGCCTTGAGGCGTTCCACATCCTCCGCGGGGATGACCCCACCGCCGAACACCGCAATGTGCCCCGCCCCTGCCGAGGACAGGAGCTCCAGAATGGGAGGGAAGATTGACATGTACGCCCCGGACATCACGGACAGGCCTATGGCGTCAACGTCCTCCTGGATGGCGGCGGCCACCACCTGTTCGGGAGTCTGGTGAAGCCCGGTGTAGATCACCTCGTGTCCTCCATCGCGCAGCGCACGGGACACCACCTTGGCGCCGCGGTCGTGCCCGTCCAGGCCTGCTTTGGCGATCAGCACACGCCTTCCCATCTGCCCAAGGGTAGAGCCACCATTAGCATTCAATCCATGTCAGTCTCTCCCCTTCACGCCCTCACGTTGGCCGGACAGAGCATCTGGGCCGATCAGATCTCCAGGTCCATGCTGGACAGCGGGGAACTTGCACGCCGGGTCAGCCGGCAGCACATAACCGGGGTCACCTCCAATCCGTCCATCTTCGCGGCGGCCATCACCAAGAGCGCCGACTACGACGCCGAAATGGCTCGCCTGATCAGGGAGGGTCTGGATCCCGATGAGACCTACGCGGAACTCATCACCCGCGACATCACAGATGCCTGTGACGTTCTCAGGCCTGTCCACAGAGTAACCGGCGGGGCGGACGGCTTCGTCTCCGTGGAGGTATCCCCCGAACTGGCGGCGGACACCCCGGCGACGGTGGCAGAGGCGCGGGAGTGGGTGAAGCGGGTGAGCCGTCCCAACCTGCTGGTTAAGGTCCCCGCAACACCCCAGGGCATCCCGGCCATTCGCCGGTTGACCGGGGAGGGGATCTCGGTGAACGTAACCCTGATCTTCTCGCTCCAGCGATACCGGGAGGTAATGGACGCCTACCTCAGTGGCTTGGAGGACTATTCCGCGGTGGGAGGAAACCTGCGGGAAGTGGCGTCGGTGGCGTCATTCTTCGTGTCCAGGGTCGACACCGAGGTGGACCGCCGATTGGACGACGACGGCAGCACCGAGGCCCTGGCTCTTCGAGGGAAAGCGGCGATCGCCAACGCCCGCGCCGCCTACGGGGACTTTCTCTCGGTGTTCTCCGGTAGCCGGTGGGACCGCCTGGCTTCCCGGGGGGCCCGCATCCAAAGGCCGCTGTGGGCTTCCACCTCTACCAAGAACCCGGCTTATCCCGACACCCTGTACGTTGACACCCTGGTCTCCCCACACACGGTCAACACTTTGCCGCTGTCCACCATCGAAGCCTTTGCCGATCATGGTTCCACCAGGCCCTGCATCTTCGGTCCGGAGGAGATCGCCCTTGCCCGTAACCTCCTCGAACAACTGGAGAGCGTCGGCATCGATTACCAGGACGTGGTAGAAACCCTGGAGACGGAAGGCGTCGATAAGTTCGCCGAATCGTTCAGAGAGTTGCAGAGCCACATCGAGGCAAAGTACGCCCAACTTGCCTGACGCGGTACCCACCCGCATGTAGTGCGCACCCGGGTGATACTCTCCCCGTGGTTACTCGGAGACCTCCACCGCCAGGGTGTAGGAGCCCTCACCGAAACCCGACACCTCAACATAGAAATCCCCCGTCAGCGGCGCCCTCCACTCGACACGAGACGCCAGGGACCCCTCGTGGTCATCATTCCACGCCAATTCGAATCCGTCGGCATCATAGATGGTGACGACCGAGTCGTTGAGAGTGCCCAATACCACGTCTATCTCATACAACTCGCCCTCCACCGCCGCGAGGACGAACACGTCCACATCATCGGCGTAATCCAGCACGCCACCAACCCGCTTACCTACCTCCACAGCGGCGGCGTCTTCAGCCAGATCCGGATGGTCGTCCACAATATCGGACACCCCCACCGCCACGGTGTAGGAACCCTCACCATAACCAGAAACCTCAACGAAGAAATCCCCGGACTCCGGAGCCCTCCACACAATGAGCGACGCGTAAGACTCATCCCCCCGGTCATCGTTCCAACCCAAATGCACCCCATCTTCGTCATATACGGCCACCTCCGAATCGTAAAGAGTGCCGAGAGCCACATCAATCTCATACAACTCACCCTCCACAGCCTCGAACACGAAGTAATCAACATCCCCGTCATAGTCCAACACCCCCTCCCCAGCTTCTTCCAACACCACCCGCGCCGCTCCCTCCACCCCATTCGCATAGTCGTCCACTATGTCTGAGACGCCCACCCTCAGTGAGTAGGAGCCCTCACCGTAACCCGACACCTCAACATAGAAATCCCGGCTCGCAGGAGCCCCCCAGACAAGAAGCGACCCCGGGGAGCCATCTCCCCGGTCATCGCTGAAACCCGACAAATCCCAAGGGCCCTCATAGACCGCCACGAATGAACCAGAAAGTGTGCCGACAGCCACATCAATCTCCATACAACTCACCCTCCACCGCTCCAAACACGAAGTAATCCACATCCCCGGCATAGTCCAACACCCCCTCCACAGTCTCCTCCAACACCACCCGAGCCGCACCCTCCACCCCATCCGCATAATCGTCCACAATGTCAGAAACGGTCACCGTCACGGCATATGAACCCTCACCGTAACCCGACACCCCCACATAGAACTCCCCTGTCTCCGGCGCTCTCCAGAACAAACGCGACGCCAGGCCGCCATCAGGCCGGTCATCGTTGGAATCCCGCAAATACCCATCGGCGTCATATACCTCCACGACCGAGTCGAGGAGAGTACCCAGGTCCACCTCCACCTCGTACAACTCACCCTCCACCGCCCCGAACGCGAAGAAGTCCACATCATCGGAGTACTCCAACACTCCCTCGACCGACTCCCCCAATTCCAACGCCGCTGCCCCCACGACCAGGTCTGAGTAATCGTCCACGATGTCGGAAGCGGTCACAGTCAGTGTGTAGGAGCCCTCACCGTAGCCCGACACACCGACGTAGACATCCCCGCTGAACGACGCCTTCCAGAACAAACGCGACTCCAAGCCACCATCCGGCCGGTCATCGTTCCACGCCAACTCAAAGCCTTCTGCATCGCATACAGCCAAGATCGAGTCGGAGAGAGAACCCAACTCCACCTCAACCTCATACAACTCGCCCTCCATCGCCCCGAATACGAATACACCCGACTCTCCGACCGATTCCAGGACACCTCCAACCGACTCCCCCAGGCGCACCCGGAGGGCGCCCTCCACCCCATCCGAAGTAGTACCCAGCGGACAGGACCAACCAGAGGAATAGACATCCCCTCCCGGAAACGCGCCTTCTCCCTCCCCCATGGCCAAACCCGGCAGGCATCTCAAGAAGCCGGCCATCAATTCCAGCAACTGGGCGGCGTTCTCCATCTGGGCGGATTCATCAGGGCCTTCAACCTGCGAAGCGATGGCCAACAGCAGGGTGGCGCCGTCCATCTCGGCAATTACCTCCTGCAGACAGGCCTCTTGTTCTTCGCCCACCTCCAAGCCTTCCAGTTCCATTCCGTAAACAACGCCGGCCAGGAACACCGCCTCTACGATCGGTGTCGGGAGGCATGGGTAAATCGGTGCGTCCCATAGCCTGGTCTCATCCTCGGTCAGGACCACCTGCTGCAGCACCCACTCCAATTCCTCTCCAACCGCGTCTCTTATGCAAGACTGCTCGGAGGCGGTCAGTGTGTTGAACAGATCCTGCCAAGTCGTCTCTGCGCCGATGTCCGGCCCGGCGACTTCCTCAGAAGCCTCCGTCGGCGCAACCGTGGTGGTCGTAGGCGCAACCGTGGTGGTCGTAGGCGCAACCGTGGTGGTCGTGGGCGCCAATGTAGAGCTTGTGGTCGAAGGCGAGGTAGTGGTCGGAGAAGGCTCGGTCGTGGGTTCCTCCTCCGCGCCGCATGCCGAGAAAAGGACAACGGCCGCCAGGCACGCCAAACCGACTCTTGGGAACCTGGGCAGAAATAAGAGATTTCTCATGCTTTGAGGTGTACCGGCATCCACGCGGCCAATCTGCGTCCCGGGATGGAAAGCCTTCCAGACATGGTACTCACGGCCGGGGGTCTAGCGTTCAATGAAAGGTGTGAAGCATGCAGGCCATGACCTACTTCCATCCCGGATGAGACAGTCCGCGACCGGGATGGATGGTTCTCAATCGGTGAGCGAGTCCTGGTGTTTCCGGTTCCGACCACCTCCCCAGCCCTCATCCGAGACGGGAGGCCGCGTCGGGTCCGAATCCCTCCATCTTCTCCACCGCGGATAGCATGAGTTCCCGCTGAGCCTTCAGGTCCGGGAAGAAGATGGTGGCCGAGGCGCGTGCGCCCTGGCCGGAGATGGTAAGCACCCTTCCTATTCCCAGGGTCGAGTGGCGAACCCGATCTCCTACTTCGACCCCCGACTGACTTACGATCCTCCGGAACGAACGCCCTCCGCCGACCAGGGAACGAGTCTGCCCACCGGGAGATCCCCTCCGCTTCCACCTTCGGGAGCCGGAGGAGTCGCGGCCCCCCACGTGTACCACCAAGCGCTCGGGTATCTCCCGCAGAAAGCGGCTGGGGACCTGGGGATACGGATACCCCCCCACCATGCGGGTGTCGTCCCAACTGAGGTGGAGCCTCTCCATGGAGCGGGTGATGGCCACGTAGAAGAGGCGCCGTTCTTCTTCCAGTTGGTCCGGATCGGAGATGCTGCGCTCGTGGGGAAACAGCCCGTCCTGCATGCCCACCACGAACACCACCGGGAACTCCAGCCCCTTGGCGCTGTGGACCGTCATCAACGCCACCGCCCCGGCGCCCTCATCGAGATTGTCGGGATCTGATACCAGCGAGGCTCCCTCCAGAAATCGTCCAAGTTGCTCCAGCGGCGCCAGATCCTCCTCGAGGCTGGATTCAAACTCATACGCCACCCGGGAGAGTTCAGCCAGGTTGTCAGAGCGGCTTTCGGCCTCTATTCCCCCCTCAGCAGTGGCCATCTCCGCCAATCCCGTATCGAATATGGCGCTTTCCGTCGCTCGCCCCACCCCATCGGATTCAAGAAGCCTCTTGATCGCGGCCAACACATCGGCCAGTTGTTGCACTCCTTTACGCGCCCGGGTCGAGATCCCGGGAATCTCATCGGCCCTCTCCAGACCCTCCCGCAGGCTCACCTCCTCGGTTGCGACAAAACGCTCCAGGTGACCCAGGGAGGTCCGCCCGATTCCCCTCCGAGGGGTGTTGATGATCCTCCGCAGCGCCACCCCGTCGTCGGGGTTGGACACCACCTGCAGGTAGGACACCACATCTTTCACCTCGCGGCGCTGGTAGAACGCCACCGCTCCCACCACCTGATATGGCACCTTGGACCGCCGTAGCGCCTCTTCGAAGGCGCGTGACTGGGCGTTGGTCCGGTAGAACACCGCCATGTCTCCCGGGTTGTAGCCCTCCGCCAGCAGTTCCCGAACCCGGTTGGACACGAATCGAGACTCCCGCACCGCTCCCGCCCCCTGATGCACGATGATCTGTTCCCCATCATGCTGATCACACCACAGGTCCTTGGGGTCGGAGCGCAGATTGGCGCTGATGACCTCGTTGGCGGCATCGAGGATGGTGGAGGTCGACCGGTAGTTGCGGTTGAGTATCACCCGGCGGGCCTCGGGAAAGTCTTCGTCGAAACGATCGAAGTTCCGATAGTCGGCCCCTCGAAAGGCATAGATGGACTGATCGCTGTCCCCCACCACGAACAAGCTCCTGTGGCATTTCGCCAGATCCCGGACCAGTAGATACTGGGCTTGATTGGTGTCCTGGTATTCGTCAACCAGCACGTGACCGAAGATGCCCTGGTACTTCTCCAGCACCTCGGGAACCGCGCCGAACAATTCCACGGTCACCATGAGCAGATCGTCGAAGTCCATGGCCGACATCTGGAGAAGGCGCTGCTGGTAGAGCCGGTAGACCTCCGCCACCTCGACGGGACCGTCTGTCCGGTCCAGGAAGGTCTCGTAGTCCACCAGACCGTTCTTGGCCTCGCTGATCTTGTTCAGGAGTCCCCGGGGGGACAGTCGGCTGGCGTCCAAGCCCAAGTCGTTGAGGCAGTGTCTTACGAGACGCACCGAGTCGGAACGGTCGTATATGGAGAAGTTCGACCGGTAACCGAAGGCATGCGCCTCGCGACGCAGGATGCGGGCGCAGGCCGAGTGGAATGTGGAAACCCACATTTCGTTAACCGTCGCCCCCAGGAGTCCCCCAACCCTCTCTCGCATCTCGCGGGCGGCCTTGTTGGTGAAGGTGATGGCCAGGATGGAGCCGGGCCTGACTCCCATTTCCCTGATCAGATAGGCTATGCGATGAGTCAGCACCCGGGTCTTACCCGATCCGGCTCCAGCCACCACCATCACCGGACCCCCCGCGATGGTCACCGCGGCCTTCTGCTCACGATTCAAGTCCTCCAGCAGCGGATGGGAGCCGATCATCTCACTCCCATTCGATCGTGGCGGGAGGCTTGGAGGAGACGTCGTAGAGCACCCGATTGATCCCCTCCACCTCGCCGATCACCCGCCGGGAGATGTTGGAGAGCACCGGATAGGGAAGCCGGGCCCAGTCGGCCGTCATAGCCTCGTCGCTTTCCACCGCCCGCACCACCAGCGGGTAGGCGTAGGTGCGTCCATCCCCCTGGACTCCCACCGACCGTACGGTGGGCAGGACCCCGAACACCTGCCACAGGTCGCGGTACAGACCCGCTTTTCGAATCTCGTCTATTACGATCGCGTCGGCCCTGCGCAACAGGTCGAGCCGCTCGGTGGTGACCTCTCCGATGATGCGAATCGCCAGACCCGGGCCCGGAAAGGGGTGGCGCCAGACTATCTCCTCCGGCAGGCCCAACTGCTCTCCCACCGCGCGAACTTCATCTTTGAACAGGTCCCGAAGCGGTTCCACCAATTCCAGCCTCATGTGCTCCGGAAGGCCACCCACGTTGTGGTGGCTCTTGATCACCGCTGCGTCCCCGCCTCCCGACTCGATCACATCCGGATAGAGCGTTCCCTGCACCAGATAACTACACCCGGAGAGGCTGTCGGACACCTCCTCGAACACCTTGATGAAGGTCTCCCCGATGATCTTGCGCTTGGCCTCGGGGTCGGTCACTCCCGAAAGGGCGGTCAGAAAGCGCTCCTGAGCCTTGACATGGATCAGGTTTGTGGAGAAGTTGTCACCGAACACCTCCTCCACCTGTTCGGGCTCGTCCTGGCGGAGCAGTCCATGATCTACGAACACACAGGTGAGACGATCTCCGATGGCCTGGTGCACAAGGGCCGCCGCCACCGCAGAGTCCACTCCCCCCGACAGCCCGCAAACTGCCCGGGACTCCCCGATCTGGCGGCGTATGTTCCGGACTTCTCTCTTGATGATCGACTGCGCCGTCCAGGAAGCCTGCACCCCGCAGGCGTCATAGAGGAACCTCTTCAACACCTCGATTCCCCTCGGGGTGTGGGTTACCTCAGGATGGAACTGCACCCCGTAGAAGCCCCGGTCGCGGTCCTCCATCGCCGCCACCGAGGCGCCGGGAGTACGGGCGGTGACGGAGAAGCCGCCCGGCGCCTCCTCCACGGCATCGCGATGGCTCATCCACACTTCGGAGACTTCCGGAAAGTCCTCAAGCAGAAGTGACGAGCTCTCCAACTGCATGGTCGTCTTCCCGAACTCGCCTCCGCCGGTGGCGGTAACCCTCCCTCCCAGCAATTCGGCGATGAGCTGATGCCCGTAACAGATCCCCATCACCGGGACTCCCAACTCCAGCAACCCGGGGTCGATGGAGACCGCCTCGGGCGAATACACGGACGCCGGCCCCCCCGAGAGAACGATTCCGGACGGGGAACGCTCCCTCGCCTCGGCCGCGGTGATCCGGGCTGGCACGATCTCCGAGTGGACCCGCGCCTCCCTGATGCGGCGGGCGATCAGACGGGCGTACTGCGCCCCCAGATCCACGACCAGTACATTGTCGGTGGAAGCGGTCAACCCGTCTCCAACTGCTCCGACCGCAGCGACCCCTTGCCCTCGGTCAGGAAGGTGGGGGCGATCACCACCTCCGCCTTCTGGAATTCGGAGATGTTCGAGTAGCCGGTGGTGGACATGGACCTACGGAGAGCGCCTAACAGGTTGGTCCGGCCGTCGCTCTCCACCGCGGGACCGAGCATGATCTCCGCGAGTGTCCCACGGGTGGGGACTTTGATCCTCGATCCACGTGGCAGAGATGGATGAAAGGACGACATCCCCCAATGGAAGCCGGACCCGGGGGCTTCCCGGGCCGCCGCCAGTGGTGAGCCCAGCATCACCGCGTCCGCTCCGCACGCGATCGCCTTGGCGATCTCCCCACCGGTACGCATCCCCCCGTCGGCGATGACATGCACGTATCTTCCGGTCTCCAGAAGGTACTGGACCCGGGCTCCGGCCGCGTCGGCTATGGCCGTGGCCTGGGATACGCCAACCCCAAGGGACCCGCGGGTTGCGCTGGCCGCTCCCGGGCCCACTCCCACCAGTATCCCCACCGCGCCGGTGCGCATCAGGTGACTGGCCATCGAGTAAGAAGAGCAACCTCCCACCACCACCGGCACCGGCGACTCGGCGATGAACTTCTTGAGGTTCAAGGGCTCGGTACGGGTCGAGACGTGTTCGGCCGACACAACCGTTCCCTGTATCACCAGCAGGTCCAGCCCCGCTTCCACGGCAGTGGGGGCGTACTGCAACGTGTTCTGCGGCGTAAGGCTGGCCGCCGAGATGAAGCCGGCATCCCGTATTTGCTGGATGCGCTCCCCCACCAAGTCCTTCTTGATCGGCTCCCGGTACACCTCCTGCAGGACCGCGGTGGCGCGATCGGATGGAGTCGAGATGATTTCGGTGTAGATGGGATCCGGATCCGGGTAGCGAGTCCACAGTCCCTGCAGGTTCAAGACCCCCAAACCCCCCAGCCTGCCCACTTCGATGACCGTGGCCGGGCTCATGGTGGAATCCATCGGCGCTCCCATCACGGGGGCCGAGAAACGGTAGGCGTCCAGTTGCCAACCGAGATCCACGTCATCGGGATCCCGCGTGCGGCGCGTGGGGACGATGGCGATCTCATCGAGCCCGTATACCCGCCGGGCACTCTTACCTATGCCGATGTCGATTTGCATCCGAGACTCCGCAACCCCTAGCCACCCACAAGGCTACCAACCGCCAACCTTGTTTTTCGTCAAGGATGGAGACGCCCAGTGACAGTTCCAACCCCTCTTGTAGGTACTTCCAGCCGTCTTGGCTGCCACGACATCCCCAAACCAAATACCCATATCGCCTTCTTTATCGATCGACGCAGGCGCAGGGATCGGGGTATCATGATCCGTGGCGACTTTCGCGAGGATCAGGAGCAGGCCGACGTGCCGAAACATGGACAC
>JAPPKR010000258.1 GCA_028819835.1 bacterium
ACCGGAGATCGCGCGCCATCCTGCGGATCATGGTCAATTGCTGGGCGTCCTTGCGTCCGAAATAGGCCTTCTGTGCTCCCAGGCCGGCCAGGAGTTTGGCCACCACCAGGGCCACTCCCTCGAAGTGACCGGGGCGTCCCGGGCCCTCCATGGCCTGGGCAACCCGCCCCGGCTGGATGGACGTGGACTCGCTGGGTTCGTACATCTCAGAGGTGGACGGAGCGAACAGGATGTCCACGCCCGCCTCGGCAGCCAACTGAGAGTCCCGCTCGAAACTCCGGGGATAGCGGCCGAAGTCCGAGGACACGTTGAATTGTCGTGGATTGACGTACAGGGACATCGTCACGACCCTGCATTCCCGGCGTGCCCGCGAGATCAAGGACAGGTGACCCTCGTGAAGGAACCCCATGGTGGGCACCAACCCGATCGGCGCCGGTCCTTCCTCGCCGCCGGACCGGTGGCACGCCTCCGTGGCTGCGGACCGCGCCTCGGAGAAGGTCGAGACGACCCTCATGACCGGGACCCGCCCGCCGACCGGTCGTTCTTGGTCTCAAGGGACTCTCCTCGGCGGCCGGCCCTATGGGCGGCTGTACGTCCAAGCAGCCGATACTGGTGGGCAAGCTCAGGAGAGACAGCCTCGGCGGCTCTCAGATGTCCTGCAATGGTGCCCTGGTCCCCGCGTACCGCCGGACCGGTGAGAGCATGGTCGGGTCCCATCTCGAAGCAGTTCTCCAACACCCGGGTGGCGAGGCCCCTGGATTGGGAGAAGGAGACGCCGGCCGCCTCGAACAGGTCGGCGGCCACCCCCAGGGCGGTGGCCACTCCCAGGGCGACGGTGGCGGCTCCGGCGTGGTAGAGAGGCTTGAAGCGGTCTTCGAGGCAGAAACTGGAAACTCCCAGGCTCTGGGCGAATGACCGCAGCAATGCGGCCGCCTTCTCTGATCGGGCGGTGATCGCGGCAGTCGACCCCGCCAGGGCGGCTGCGCCACGCTGGGGGGAGGGGAGAGTCTGCAAGGGGTGAAGACACCCGACCTCCAGGCCGGCTTGCTCCAACGCCTCCAGCCGGGCAAGGGACGCGAATCCGGAGAGATGGGCCGCCACACCTGCCGGAGGGGGATCGGATGCGAGACGGAGGGCGGTCTCCTCGATGACATCGTCGGGCGTGCCCAGGAGCAGCAGGTCACAAGGTGACAGCCTGCTGACCTGTTTCACCCGGGTCTCCGCCAGCTCCGGAGGGATGGCGCCGGAAGGACCGGCCACCGTCTCAACCGAGTGCCCGGCTGCCCGAGCGGCGATTGCCAATGCGCCACCGGCGCGACCTGGCCCGATCACCGCCAGGCGGAGGCGGGTGTTCACTCTCCGGAGAGGTAATTCGGGACCAGCGAACGTCCTCGGGCGCCGATCGGGCGGCCCAGGATCTGTTCGATGATGGTGACCGCCCTGACCGGATCGGGGACCAGTCCGGAGTCGACCAGGAAGCCGCTCATAAGTCCTCCGAGACTTTCATCGATTACGTCCCGGTGCACCAGGATCTTGGCGTCGGGGTCACTCAGCAGTTCGGACAGCTTGTCGTATAGGGAGCGGCGTTCGGTTTCCTCCACCTCGGAACCGACGGGAACCCGGTGGGCCCCGAAGCCGCACTCCCGATAGACCTTGATGTTCTGGTTGTTGGCGAGAAGGCTGACCACATCGGTAATTCCGGCTTCTTTTTGGAGCCACAGCACCTCCTGTTGGCGTCGCACCTTGCGATGTGTCACTCCCTGTCCGCCCAGTCGCTCGCTCACCGCCAAGCGGGAGGTGATAATCCACCTGAAGCCTCGGGGTTTGAGAACGCCGGCCGGCATGATACGGGCTAAGAGGACCGGGACTGGTCGTTTCGGCTGGCGGCGGCCACCCTCTCTCTTCCGGGATCGCCGGACGAGATGCCCGGCGGTGGGTGGAGGCGCATTTCGGGGGTGTCGGTTGCCTCCCACTTCGGCACGTCGTGGAATACCTCTTCGATGTCGTCTGCGTCAAGCGTCTCCTTTACCAGGAGGGCCTCCACCATCCTGTCCAGGGCGGGGCGGTGGGCCGCCAGGATCTGGCGCGCCTCGGAGTGCGCCACCCTGATGAGCTTGCGGACCTCGTCGTCTATGTCGGCGGCCAGTTGGTCGGAGTAATCGGGTTGGCGGTTGTAGTCGCGGCCCAGGAAGACCTCTCCGCCGGGCCTGCCGTATTGCATCGGACCGAGTTGGTCGCTCATGCCGTACTCCATGACCATCCGCCGGGCTATGGTGGTGGCTTTCTCGATGTCGTCGGTGGAGCCGGTGGTGGGGTCGGCGTAGATGAGTTCCTCGGCGCTTCTTCCTCCCAGGAGCATGGCCAGCTTGTCGAGGAGTTCCGATCGCTTGACCAGGTATTTGTCCCGGGTGGGGAGCGCCAGGGTGTGACCCAGGGACCGACCGCGGGCGACGATTGTCACCTTGTGCACCGGGTCGGCCATGGGAAGAGCAAATCCCACCAGGGCGTGGCCGGTCTCATGGAATGCGATCAGCCGTTTCTCGTCGTCGGACATGATCCGAGCCTTGCGTTCAGGCCCGGCGATCACCCGGTCGATGGCCTCCTCCAACTCTCCCATCCCCACTTCTTCCTGGTTTCTGCGGGCCGCCAGCAGAGCCGCCTCGTTGATCAGGTTGGCCAGATCGGCGCCCGTGAAACCGGGAGTGCGCCGGGCCAGGACTTCCAGGTCTATTTCGGGGTTGAGCGGCTTGCCGCGGGCATGGACCTCCAGGATGGCCTGGCGCCCCTTGATGTCGGGAGAGTCGATGACGATCTGGCGATCGAAGCGTCCGGGTCTGAGAAGAGCCGGATCGAGAATGTCGGGACGGTTGGTGGCGGCGATCACGATGACTCCGGTGTTGGTGTCGAAGCCGTCCAGTTCCACCAGGAGTTGGTTGAGGGTCTGTTCCCGCTCGTCGTGCCCTCCTCCCAGTCCGGCGCCCCGGTGGCGGCCCACCGCGTCGATCTCGTCTATGAAGATGATGGCGGGGCTGTTCTGCTTGGCCTGTTCGAAGAGATCACGGACTCTGCTGGCCCCCACCCCGACGAACATCTCCACGAAGTCGGATCCGGAGATGGAAAAGAACGGCCGACCGGCCTCGCCTGCCACGGCCTTGGCCAAGAGCGTCTTGCCCGTGCCGGGAGGACCGAACAGCAGGACGCCTTTGGGAATCTTGGCGCCCATCGCCCGAAACTTGTCGGCGTCGGCCAGAAAGTCCCTTATCTCGCCCAACTCCTCGATGGCTTCCTCCAGGCCGGCCACGTCCTCGAAGGTGACGTCGGGATTGTCCTTTTTCACCATCTTGGCCCGGGTCTTTCCGAACTGCATGATCCGGTTGCCCGATCTTTGCATCTGCATGAAGATGAAGACCATGAACCCGATCAGGAGCAGCCAGGGCAGCATTCCCACCAGCACGCTCCAGGGTCCGGGGGGTTCGTGGTCGGTGTCGTATTGCACCCCTCGGTCATCGAGTATCTCGGCGAGTTGGCCCTCATAGCCCTCGGGGTACTTCGCCGCGAAGCCGTACTGTCCCGGTGGAACGGTGGAGCCGACAAAGCGTCCCCTGGCCTCCAGCGACCGAGTGAGAATCAACACCGACTCGACCTGGGACGCCTCAACGGCGGCCAGGAATTCCCCGGTGGTGATCTCCCGGGCGGGATCGTCGTCGTTCCCGAAATTCTGAAAAACCAAAGCCATCGTGAGGATCAAGAGGCCGTAGATAAGGAGGATGCGGAGGCTGCGACGCAATTTAAGGCTCTTCTTCGAAAAAAGTGTTGGTGGGCAGGAGGCGTTATTGGTTAGGCATCATGGTAGGCCAGTCTGGGGGCCTACCAGCTTTAATGTTATCCCGCCCTGGGACATAGTTGCCTAGGACTGGGACAGGATACCCACATAGGGCAGGTTCCGGTACTTGCCGTTGTAGTCCAGCCCGTAGCCCACCACGAACTCCGGGCCTATCCGAAAGCCCACGTACTTGACGTCGACCGGTACCCGCTGGATGCCCTCCTTGAACAGAAGGGCGGCGATCTCAAGGGAGGCGGGTCCCCGCACCCGGAGACTTTTCATCAGGTAGTTGAGAGTGAGTCCCGAGTCGACTATGTCCTCGCAAATCAGCACGTGACGCCCGGCGATCTCCTGCTCGAGGTCCTTCAGCACCCGCACCACTCCCGACGTCTTGGTGGCGGCGCCGTAGGAGGAGACCGCCATGTAGTCGAATTGGGTGGGAAGCTTGATCTGGCGGGCAAGATCGGCCATCACCATGAAAGTGCCCTTCAAGACTCCCACTATCAATAGGTCCCGGCCCTCGTAGTCGGCGGTTATCCGTCTGCCCATCTCCTGTAGGCGAACGGCGATTTGCTCACCGGATATGAAGGGACTAATCGAATCCATCGATACCTACCCCACCTTAGCCGCCTCGGGCAAGCAGCAACCGGTCGCCGGAGCGGGTCACGGTGACGCCGCCTTCGAGTTCGGTACGCCGGGTCCTCCCCCGGGCCACTTCCATCACCCGTTGCACTTCGGCCTCCGAGCCGGCGTGAGGGCCCCGCACCCGTCGCAGCGCCTGCCGCACCACCCGCGAGGAGATGGGCGGCGGGAGTCCGGCCAGCCGGCCGCAGGAAAGCTCTGCCGTTCCGTCGGCGGACGTCCGGATGGGCGTGCGGGCGGCGAGCGACTCCAGATGGGAGAGGTCGGCCCCGGCCAGAGAGGACATCCTCACCAGTCCTTCGCGAAGCCGTGGCTGGTATTCGGCCTCCAGTTGGGGGATCAGGCGACGCCTGATGCGGTTACGGAAATATCGGGGATCGTCGTTTTGGGGGTCGTCCTCCCACGGGAGACCGCTCAGAGTGGCCAACTCGCGGGTCTCAGAACGCCACACCCCCAGGAGGGGACGATGGAACCGGCCCCGGCGCGGGGGGATGCCCGCCATCCCGTCCAGGCCGGCCCCGCGCAGCAGGTTGTGCAGCACCGTCTCGGCCTGATCGTCGGCGGTGTGGGCGGTTATGACCACCTCATCCGGTCTCGAGTGGTCGGCCAGCGCCTCGTAGCGGGCAGTGCGCATGGCGTCCTCGCTTTCGGCGCCGGGGTGGATCGAGACCTCCGCCAGGTCCATTCCCAACTTTGTGGAGATGCCCCGGGCGGCTTCCGCCATTCTGGAGGAGTGGGGAAGGGAATGGTTGACGTGGACGGCTCTCGTCACTCGTTCTTCGCGGGCCAGAAGCCACGCGGCCGCCGCCGAGTCGGCGCCCCCCGAGAGGGCGATCACCAAGCGTCCGGAGGGAAACTCGACCCGTTTGCTTATCTCGGCGAATAGCTGGACCAGGCGCCGGGGATCGCCGTTCGGGGTGGAGGACTCGTCGACCCCAGCGGGAGGCGCGGCTTCGGTCAACTAACCGACTTGTACCGGGACCTAACCACCCTGGTGAAATAAAGCACCACTGTCAGAACGCAGATGATCAGGGCCAGCGCCAGACAGGTGGGTACGAGGTAGCGGTAGGTCCAATCGGCGACCGCTTCTGCGGGGGCGGATTCCTCCACCACTATTCCCGGGACGATCTGTGCGGGTTCTGCCTCTCCTCCTCCGGCTTTGACGGCTTCTTCCTGCGCCAGGGCGGGTAATGCAACTCCCAAGGCCAGAATCGCCGCCAAAGCCAGGGCTGTCCACCTATGCCGACTCATGGACACCATAGACTACCCCCTCTCATCGGTTCCGTAAGCGTTGCCTCTCTATGGCCAGTCGCCCCCTGAGTCGCTCCATAAAGACTTCAGGCACCTCCTCGGTGAGGTGGTGCCTGATGGTGTAGCGGACGCGGCGCTCCACGATTTCTATGTTCTTACAAGGCGGACAGTAGCTGAAGTGGTTGACCAGTCGGTGCTCCGTCTCGACTTCCAACTCACCGTCGACATATCCGTAGAGGTAGGTGATGGTGTGGCGGCAGTCTTTAGACACACGGAACCTCCGACGGGGTCAATCCCCGCTTGCTTGCATACTCCCACAACGCTTTTCGGAGCGCGTTTCTTCCCCGATGGAGCCGGGACATGACAGTTCCCATGGGAAGATCGAGAGCTTGGGCTATCTCCTTGTACGACAATCCCTCCACATCCGCCAACAGGACCGGGATGCGGTAGATGACGGGGAGGTCTTCGATAGCCTCCACGATGTCCGATTCGAATACCTGCTCGATGAGATGGTCCTCGGGCGCCTTGGCCCAGGATCGGAAGCGGTTCGAATGAGAGGGATAGGGAGACACGTCGTTGCTCTCGTCCAAATCCGTCTCGCGGGGGCGGCGCGAGCGTCTCCGGTACTCGTTGATGAAAGTGTTGGTCAGAATCCGGAACAGCCAGGCCTTGAGGTTGGTTCCCGCGCGGAAGGTGTGGTAGCCGCGATAGGCCCGCAACAGGGCCTCCTGCACAAGGTCCTCGGCGTCAGGGCGGTTGCGGGCCAGGCGGAGCGCCATTCCATAAAGCTGGGGAATCAACTCCGCGACGTCCTGTTCGAACGTTTTCTGGTCCGCCATACCCCTCAACGGTAGTAATGCCGGGCGCAATCGCCATCCCCGACCGGGTTGATCAAACCCAGGCTCGATCGGTGGCGGCCGGATTCGAGGGTACGAGGGTCACGTTTTCCGCTGGGGCTGCATGGATCTTGGGGGTGGGAGGTGGGCAGGTTGGGGGCTGTATAGGGAGGGCACCTTGCCCCCGGGTTTCGCGCCTTAGCAGCAACTTTCGCGAGAAACAGGGTGGTAGTGGGGGCTGGTGGGAACAACCTCCAGCTATGTGGCTGGCGTTTGTAACTCGTCCAACACGGTTGGCAACTCCGCTATTGATTCCACCACCGCGTCGGGTGAGGGACTCGCAGGCGGGCGCTTGGAGACGCCGCTGAGGGCCAGGACCGAGTGCCATCCGGCGTTGGCCGCCATTTGCAAATCCGTTTCGGCTCGGTCTCCCACCATGATCACCGGTCCCCCGGAGACATGTTCCCGGAGAAGGGCGATCATGGGTTGGTGCGGCTTTCCCGCAGCCAGTGCCTCCTGACCGGTGGCGTACTGCACCGCCGCCACTATGGCGCCGGCCGCCGGCCAGATTCCCTCGTCGGTGGGGAAACTCGGGTCGGTGTTGGTGGCGACCAGCGTAGCGCCCCCCCACACCGCCTGGCAGACATCTCGCAGCAGGTCATAGGAGAGATGCGCGGCGAACCCCACCACCGCGGCTCTCGCTTCCCGCCAGTCTGTCACCACTCTCACGCCCACTCCTTCGAGAGCCTCTACTATTCCCGGTCCACCCAGCACCAGGGAAGGGGGGCGGTCTGCGGCCAGGAGGCAGGCGGCGGCCATTGCCGAGGTGAACACCTGGTCGACGCGGGCCGGATAGGAGGTGGCCCGCCGGATCTTCTGGGCGGTGGCCGACGGAGTGCGGCTGGAGTTGTTGGTACAGAACAGCACCCGGTAGCCCCGCTGTTCGATGGCGGTCAAGGCTTCCCTCGCGCCCTCAACGCCCGCATCCCCAAGGTAGATCACCCCGTCCAGGTCGAAGATCACAGTCCCAACCGGAGCCTTCACAGCACCTCCAGCAAAGAGAACATGGTGGGCACCAGTGGGTAGTCTCTGACTTCGTCGATGGGGACCCAGCGAACGTCGGCGGCGTCATCGCCGGCCCGAAGGTCCCCTCCCACCACTTCACACGCAAAGTCAACCAGGGAGAAGTGCCATTCGGGCGGCTGACCGGGGCCGACCGACTCTCCGGTCCAGATGACGGGACCCACCTTCACCTCCAGTCCGGTCTCCTCCAGGGCCTCCCGCTGGGCGGCCTCCCGCCAGGTCTCGCCCCATCGGACTTTCCCTCCGGGGACTGCCCACAGGCCTCTTCCCACGCCGTCGCCCCGCTGGATCACCAGCAGCCTGTTTTGATCGTCTACGATCACCACCCCGACACCGGGTACCGGGTTCATCCTTTCCGGCCCTTCCGTGGGAAGCATGGCGGGCATTGGGCGGCGCCTGCTCCATTCCTGCCACGGCCATGGACGGTACGGCGGTTGGTGGAGGTCAACGGCAATCGATGCAGATCTTGGACCGGGGGGAGGACTTTTGGGTGATTCTCTTCACCAGGAAGCACGATTCGCACAGGAACTCGTTCTGGCGGATGGCATGGTCGTCCGGGTTGATTGAGAGTTCCGCCCGCCGGATCCCCGCCACCTCCATGGCTTGCTCCGAGGTGAGCAATTCCCCCGACACTCCCTCCTCCACCATGTTGAGTTCCTCGCCCTCCAGCCCCGAGAGTTCGTCATCGGCCTCGGATTCGTCCTCGTCCTGGGAGTCCTCCCTGAAGTCTCCATCGGGTTCGTAGTCGTCTCCGACGTCGGAGTCGAGATCCTCGTCGTCGAAGTCCTGTTCAAAGGCGGACTGGTTTCTCACAGCGACAGTTGACTCCCAGCGGTAAAGCGTTCAAGGCCCTTCGGATCGGGGCGCAAGTATAGATCGACATCACCACCGATGTTGACATATCCCCAGTCTGTATGTCGGAAGGTGGTTCTTTGAAGGGATTATTCCCTTTCCTGTCGCCTATCTGCTGAGATGCGCGGCTACCACTCCACGGTCGATACACCGGAGAGCGGCCCGGGCGGATCCCGAGACCTGGGGGAATGCGTCGCGCAGTTGCCTCAACAGATCGACCAGCTGTCTGGCGGTCCTCACGAAGTCTCCCGGTGTCTGACCGCCCTCCACCAGATCGGTCAAAGAGGCACCGTGCGCCCAGAGGTACATGTCGCCGCCGCAGCCGGGCTCGGGAAACCTGGTGGGTTCGATCTGGCGGGATGACTCGGCGCGGTTCAATTCTTCGCACAACTCCACGAGTCTCTCCCAGCGGTCCGCCAGTCGGGCGGTGGGCCAGGAGCCGGAGGGGGGAGAGGAGTTGCGCGGATCGTAGACGAAGGCTGAACCGAGCGCGGCCGTCTCCGCGGGGTTCAAGCCTCCGAACAGTCCTCTGGCGACCGCTTCGGAGACGAGCAGGTCCCGCTCGTTGTAGATGAGCCTCAGGCGGTCTCCCGCCGGGGTGACGTCCCACCCCGAGAGGTATCCCCACTCCTCCATCAGCGTCCGGACCGCCTGGAACCGGTTTTGAATGCCCTCTGTGGCCCAGTCGTCGCCCGACTGGAGGTGAGCCAACCGCCTGCGGGTCCGGATGGCTCGCCGTGCATGGCGAAGGTGGACCGCCAGATCGGGGCAGTCAGCCACCGGATGGTCACGCAGCCGGGAGTCGCGCACCGATTGTGGGGAGGCTCTGTACTTGGATGGGAGGCGGCGCAGATGTGCGGCCATCTCCCGGTGGAGAGCCCGGCCGTCGGAGCGCCGCCGGTTGGGTACGTCGATGTGCCCCATCCGGACGGTGCCCTCCACCAGGTCCCGGGATACCATCGACAACGCGTTTCCCGACTCGGACACGGCCAATACCCGGGGCGCCTTGGAACGTCGGGCGAGTCTTCGCACCACCACGTAGCGACCCGACCGGCGTCCTGAGGGAATCTCGAATACGTCGCCGATTCTCAGAGTCTCGAACCAATTGCCGCGTCTGGTCTTGCCCTGGCCGAGCAGTTCCAGGTAGTCGGACACCGAGCCCCGCTCGCACAGGCTGGCCCGCTCTTCCTGGTCGAGTTTGCGGGACAGCTCTTCGGACAGGCGCTTCTCCGCCTGCAATCGGGAAGCCTGTTGATAGTTGGCGAAGGATGCCGAGAGCAGATCCGCGGCCCGCTCGGCCGGGTAGTTGGAGACCAGGTTGGCGACCATGTTGTAGGTGATGCGGAAGCTGGACACCAGCGGGTGCGCGCCTGCACCCGCGGCTTTGACGACCTCCTGGAACCGGACGTAGCGCGAATAGAGCACTATTCCGAATCCCTCGGTGTCTATTCCTCGTCGGCCGGCTCGACCGGTGAGCTGGGTGTAGTCTCCCGGTTCCAGCGGCTGATGGGTCTCTCCGGTGAATTTGGTCAGCGATTCGAGCACCACCGTCCTGGCCGGCATATTGATTCCCAGTGCGAGGGTCTCGGTGGCGAAGACCACTCCCAGCAGACCGGCGGCGAACAGTTCTTCGGTCGCCTCCTTGAAGGCGGGGACCATGCCGGCATGGTGGGCGGCGACCCCGGCTTCCAAGCGGTCCACCCATCCCGCGTAGTCCAGTGCTCCCAGGTCCGCCTCGGAGAGATGGGCGGTATGGGCTTCTGCGACCTGGCGGATTACTTCGCGGTTCTCATCGGCGGTAAGCCGGATGCCGGCGTTCCTCACCGACGCGGCAGCCGCCTCGCAACCGGCCCGGGAAAAGATGAAGTAAATGGCGGGGAGAAGGTTCTCCTCGTATAGGGCCTCCACCGCCTGGGCGCGTCGCGGCGCGGCGAACCGGCGCCGGTTACGCCCGCTCGAAAGCAGCGAGGCGATGCGAGGATTGGGCTTCTTCCTCCCGTCCGCCTGCACGAAGGTGGGGAGCAGCCGCATGTGCTGGGGCCCCCAGCGATCGCGGATTGCGTACATGTCACGGAGGGGGACCGGTCTTTGCACGGCCCTCACCAGCCGAGTCTCGCCCCGGCACCGGGTGACCCAGCCCGTGAACTCGGAGGCGTTGGAGACGGTGGCCGAGAGGCACACCATCTGCAATCGGGTCGGGGCGTGGATGATTATCTCCTCCCACACCGCTCCGCGGGCTCGGTCCGCCAGGTAATGCACCTCATCCAGAATCGCCACTCCCACGCCGGCCAGCTCCTCGGGATCGGTGTAGAGCATGTTGCGGAGCACCTCGGCGGTCATCACCACGATCGGGGCCCCGCCTCCGATGGCGTTGTCCCCGGTCAGGAGGCCGACTCTCTCCCTTCCGTACTGGTTGCAGAGATCCTTGTACTTCTGGTTGGAAAGAGCCTTGATGGGGGTGGTGTAAAAGGCCCTCAGCCCCTTGGCCAGGGCCAGGTGGATCGCCACCTCGGCCACCAGGGTCTTGCCTGCTCCGGTGGGAGCGGTCACGACGATGTTGAGGCCTTCTTCCAGCGCCTCGGCCGCTTCGGCCTGGAAGGGGTCGGGTTCGAATGGCAGGGCTTCCAGGAACTGGCGGCTGATCGGCGCAGGGCTCACTTCCTCAGCACCAACCGGACCAGCCAGTAGGTGATCTCATAGAAGGCGTACAGCGGAACCGACAGCATGGCCAGAGTCAGCACATCCCCGGTCGGCGTGATTATGGCGGCGCCGGTCACCACCAGGAGCACCGCCCATCTCCGGCCCCGGGCCAGCTGTTTGGAGGTGACGACGTTGGCGGCCGCGGCGGTGAACAGGAACACAGGGTACAGGAACGAAAGGCCGAACGCCAACAGGAACCGGATTGAAAAGGAGAAGTAGTCGGTTAATCGGAGGTTGTTCGCCACGTCGTCGAAAATCCCCAGCAAGAAGGCGAGCCCCCGACCCATGGTCTGATAGCCCACGGCCACTCCCAGGCAGAACAGGACTGTGCAGGAGATCACGATTGGTATCGCCCACTTCTTCTCCCGCCGGGTGAGGGCCGGATTGATGAACATCCATATCTGGTAGATGACAGCGGGGCTCGCCAACACCGCTCCGCCGAAGAAGGCGATCTTCATCAGTACGGAGAATTCCTCGGTGGGCGCCAGGACCTGCAGGGTGTTCTCCTCGCCGGGAAAGGCGCGGTCGTAGGGAAGTTGGAGGATGTCCTTTATGAAATTGCCGAAGATCAGGGCGATCACCGATCCGATCAGGATGGCCACCGCCGACTTGACCAGTCGCCAGCGCAACTCGTTGAGATGAGAGAGAATGGACTGGCGACTCTCGTCCGTCATGGGCGGGGGGAGGCGGACGGTTCCGGATCTGGCGGGGTGTCAGGATCTCCGGCGGTCTCCTCGGATTCCACCGCTCCGCCGGCGGGTTCGGCCCCCTGATCGTCGGTTCCCTCTTGCTCCTCCGCGCGTTCGACTCCCGGTTGAGTATCGGTGGGGCGAGCGAGGGGGATGGAGGTTTTCTTCAACGCCTTCTCCGAATCCGTTAGAGACTTCTGTAACTCCGAGGCCGCCTCCTTGGTGGGCGTAACCACGTCCTGGGCCACCTGCCTCATTTCCTCCACAGCCAATTCCTTCTCGATCCCCTCCCGGAGTTCCCGGGCGGCCACCCTGAATTCCGCCATCATCTTCCCTGCCTTCCGGGCCATCTCGGGTAGCCGGTGCGGGCCGAAAACCACCATCGCCACCACCAGAATGACCAGAATCTCGTTCCACTCAGGCATAGATTCCCCAATGGTAAAGCCTTTGCGGAGCCCGATCGGGCGCCTGACCGGATGGGGGCAAAGCTACCTTCCGGACCAGACCGCGGGTCGCTTTTCCAGGAATGCGTTGATGCCCTCTGCTGCGTCCTCGGACATGAGGGTTGCGGTGAGCCCTCCCGCCAGGAAGTCGAACGCTGCGTCTATCCCCAGGTCGTTCACCATCCAGAAGGTGTCCTTCCCGAGTTGGATGGCGGCTGGGCTTTGGGCGGTCACCGACCGGACCGTCTCCGTCACCGTTTGATCGAGCCGATCTCGTTCCACCACCCGGGAGACCGCCCCCAGCGCAAGCCCTTCGCCCGGGGTAAGCAACCTGCCGGTCATCATCATCTCGAGCAGCGCTCGGCGGGGGATCGTCCGGGCGAGAACCGCCGAGATGAGCATCGGCCAGACCCCGACTCTTACCTCTGGAGTGCCCAGCTTGGCGTCCTCGACGCAGATCACGATGTCGCAGGCGCACATGAGCCCGAAGCCTCCTCCCAGGGCGTGTCCGTTCACTCTTGCGATGGTGGGCTTTCCTCCCCGGATCATCAATCTGAACAGATCGGCCAGGGCGCCCCGTTGCCGGTGGAGTCCCACGGGATCGTCGAACATCCCCCCGTCCAGGTCCGCTCCGGCGCAGAAGGCCTGCTCCCCTGAGCCGGTGTAGACCAGGACCCGCACCTCGGGATCCTCCAGTGCCCGGCGGGTGCCGGAGACCAGTCCTTCCAGGGTCTTCACGGACAGCGGGTTTCTGCGATGCGGCTGATCGATGGTGAGAGTGGCTCGCCCATCTACGGCTTCATATCGAACCATGGTGCGCCTCTTTCTCGAAGGAAACGGGACAATAAGGAGAGGATGTGCTTACAAGTATGCCCTGGCGGGTTGGAGCACTTCCCGCTTCTCGCACCCCCGCGGGTCCGGTGCGGGTGCGGCCCCGTTTGAAAGCAGTAGCCTTGATCCGAGTGGGCAAGGGATACGGGACAGTGACGGGTGGGTGGGCGGTGAGCCGGAGGCTTGGCCTGCGGGGATCGCCGAAGACTGATTTGGAGGTGGCCGGGAAATGGCGCTGATGATGCTGATAAGACACGGTCGGACGGCCGGCAACTCGACGGGCCGGTTTATCGGGCAGCATGACGAGCGGATCGACGAGGCCGGCGCCCGGCAGGCATCCCTGCTGGTGCCCAGGCTGGAGCGGTTCCGGCCCGACCGGCTGATCTCAAGCGATCTGCAGCGTTGCACCCAGACGATGGCGCCTTTCGCCTCGGCGGCCGGGATGGAGGTCGAAACCGATCCTCGGCTAAGGGAGGTGGGTGACGGGGAGTGGACCAACCGGACCCAGGAGGAACTCTGGGAGGGATGGCCCGACTTGATGAGACGCTACTTTGAGGGGGAGGACGTGCCCCGACCCGGAGGAGAGCGATGGGAGGACGTCCGCAGGCGGGTGGTGGCCGCCCTGAACGGCATTGCTTCCGAGATGGGACCGGCCGAGAGGGTGGTCATCTGCACTCACGCCGGGCCTTCTCTCCTATTCGCCTCCTGGATTACCGGGGTCGAGCTTCCCGGAAACGTTTTTCTGGGGCCCTTCTCTCCCCCGGGGAATGCAGCGGTAACTCTTGCCGATCCGCACGCGCCTCTCATGATCAGTTGGAACGAGACCTGTCACCTCAAAACCTAGAGGGGCGTCTCGTCCCTCAAGGACGTCGTCAGCGGTTGGGGGAGTCCCTTATCTCGGCGGCCAGCATTGTCCATTCCTCCTCAGTGAGGATGGCGTCTCCCGCCATGCTGTAGATCCCCAACCGTTGGAGTCTTCCCGAGTACCGGGAGACGATCCGGTCGGCAAGCTCTGCGACCGGGGCCACCACCGCCACTTCATGGACGACCTCATCGGGGATCACATCCGCCATCTTCTGCCATTCTCCCCGCCTGGTCATGGCGGTGAGTGTGGGACCGAAGTCCCAACCATGGCTGTCCAGGACCGGCGCGTAGCTGGGTGTGGAGGCATAGAAGGCAATCTGCTCCTTCACGGCCCGGACGGGGCCTTCCATCTCCTTTCTGTCGCGGCCGGTCACCACGAAGACGGGAGCGGTTACCGCCACGTCCTCGAGAGAGCGTCCCGCTTGTTCGGCGCCTTCCTCAATGGCGGGCAGCACCACGTCGTCCAGGTACTTGACGGTGTGAAAGGGGTGGACGTGAAACCCGTCGCACACCTCACCGGCCAGGCGGCTCAGCATCGGCCCCACCCCGGCGATGTACACCGGGATCTCCGGCAATCGGTTTGGACCGGGATTGAAAAAGGGAGTCATAAGCGTGAGCCGGTAGAACTCCCCCACGTATCGAAGCCGGGTCCCGTTCTGGAAACAGTCCCACACGGCCCGGACCGCTCCGATGTAGTCCCGCAGCCGGGCGGTGGGGCGGGACCACTCGGTAGAGAAGCGGCGGGTGATGTGCGGTTTGATCTGGGTGCCCAACCCCAGCAGGAACTTGCCACCCGCCACGAGTTGCATGTCCCAGGCCATCTGGGCCATGACCATCGGCGACCGGGGGAAGGCCAGGGTGATGGAGGTCCCGATCTCCAGTCCGGGCTCGGCATGGGAAGCCAGGCACC
>JAPPKR010000211.1 GCA_028819835.1 bacterium
AGCTTCCCGAAGGCCACGAGGCGTACGGGGGCAGCCGGTACATGGAGGTGGTGAAAGCCCTGCTTGATTCTCCCGAAGACCCCTGGTGGGACCGTGCGGGAACCGAGCGCCGGGAGACGCGGGACCTCGTGCTCCATCAAGCGCTGGAAGAGGCCCACGCCGAGTTGGTCGAGTTGATAGGCGACGACCCGGAGCAATGGCGATGGGGCGACATCCACACCGGTGTCTTCAACAACGCCAGCCTGGGCGAATCGGGCGTCTCGCTGATCGAGTCCGTCTTCAACCGGCACACCGACAACGTCTCGGGCGGACCGGGAACAGTCAACGCGACCCAATGGATCGCCTCCGAGGGCTACCAGACAGACGGGGTGCCGTCGTTCCGGATGGTGATCGACCTGGGCGACCCGGACTCCTCGCTCTCCATCCATGCACCCGGTCAGTCGGGCCATGCCTACCACCCCCATTACGACGACCTCCTGGAACCCTGGGCGGCAGGTGAGATGCAACCCTTCCCCTGGGACCGGGACACGGTGGAATCCCTGGCCGAATCCACCCTGGTGCTTCGTCCCGCGTCCTGAGACCGGCGCCGGGATCAGGAGGGGACGACCACCTCGATCGCTTCAGCTTCCACGCCGTGGTCGTCCTCCGACTCGCCGTGTCCCGCCCCCTGGGTGTTGAGCACCGCGAAGAGGATGAAAACCACCACACCGATCCCGGCGGCTGCCAGCAGGAACTCTCCCTTGGTGATGCGCATCCCCGGTCGGGACGCGGAGAGCCCGGCGAAAGTAAGGATGCTGGCCGCTACCACGGATCCCATGATGGGCGCCCAACCGGGGAACTTCAGGAAGATGTACGCGTTGGGCAGCACCAGCACGGCAATCAACCCCACTCCGATTACGGGAAGGGCCAGGGCGGACTTCAACCGGAACCTGACTACTCCCGCTTCCTCCCCCTCGGCGCCGGCCATGCCTTCCGGGACCCCCAGCACCTGCGACAGCTGGCCCACCGCCCAACCAAGGACGGTTCCGGCCGCAACCACCACCGCCAGGCCGGCGAGAACCGACACCTCCACATCTTCGGCGCCCGCCAACTGCGTGCCGAACATGCCGGTCGCCACCCCGACGGCCGCCCCTCCGATCACAAAGCCGGTGAGAACCCCGCCCACCATTATGGAACCCTGGCCTTCCACGATGCTCATCCCTGGACCATGCCACCCGACGGCCGCGGTGGTGAACAGCGACAGAATCAACCCGTACACACCGAACAGCACAACCAACCCGATGACAGCCCGATTGGGCGCCACCAGCAACGAGGGCGAGAAGGGCCCCTCCTCGCCGAGGGTGTCCGCTCGCGCAGCCAGCCACGGGGTCAGCGCCACCAGGGTCACCAGTCCCATCGCAGCTCCCGTGATCGCTCCGAGCCTTCCCCCCAGCCTCCTGCGCACTTGCAACGGCGCAGGATCCACCTCGGGTGGAGGAGGCTCCTCCACCACGGCAACGGCTGCTTCCGGCTGGACAGCCACCGCCGCCGCTGCAGGGGTCTCCACCGGGGAGGGAACAGCCTCCGGGGCGGCCGGCGCAGGCGCCTGCTCCACCGGTGGCGCCGGGGCGGACTGAGGGGGCGGGGCAGGGGCGGCAGGGGCAGGGGCGGCCCCACCGCCTCCCCAAGCCTGCAGGTAATCGTCGGCGGTTCCCCCCAAGGCTTGGGCTTTCGCTTCGGCCGAGCGCAGAACCAGTTCTTCGGGTGCGTCCATAGCCGCCGCGGCCGCCGCCAGAAACTCACTCATATGCGCCACCGAGGATACACAGCCCGATGGGACCATCAACACCGGCGGCCCCGATGGGACCAGCAAGGCGCGTCACTGGCTCTCAGCCGAGGACTCATCTTCCATTTGCTGTCGTCGTTGACGGGCCCGGCGCTCGGATCGGCGCAACAGCCACACCAAACCGATCAGCACCACACCGGAGGCAACCCACTCGTCGGTGGAACCCCCTCCGAGGATGTGGGCAATGGTCATCATCCGGCCGTCAGTATGAAAAGAGCGAGCATGGTCAACACCACCATCAGCGCCAACATGGGATACTGGGATCGTATGGCCTTGACCCCCGGAAAGTCAACCAGGGCCCGGTCATGCGCCAGGATCACGCCTCCCACATGGCCGGCTATCACTGCCGCCAACTGCACGTACCAGACCGCAGTGGGGGAAATCAGCGTGTAATCGACTGCCCGATCGGCGATTCCGAACACGTCCCACCCCAGGTCGAAGGGATCGGCGATTGCGCTCAGGAAGAACTGCCCCTCATAGATGACGAGGGTGAAATAGTGAGCGAACGCGTAAGCCAGGGCTATCGGGACCAGGGTGTGGGCGAACCGGATCCGGATGCGGGTCAGGCCGACGTCAGCGTCCGAGAGGATCGCAGAGACTGCGCAGGCCATCTGGTAGGCCCATCCGATCATCAGGACCACGGCCACCAGTCCGAAAGTGCCCACCACCGCCTCCGCCCACTGCCAGCCCAACCCGGCGCCCGACAGGGTGTCCTCCAGTGGCCCGGCAAGCTGGTTTCGCCAGAAAGGAATCCCGGTGAGGCCGTCATAGGTGACTCCCCCGATCAGGACCACCGCCAGAGCATCAAGTCCCGGGCGCTCGCCCACCATCGGGAGCCCTGTCAACCACTTCCGACGGACCAGTTCACCCTGCTGGTTCCTGCCGAAAGGCCCGATAGCTCCCATCAGATAGTTGTAAGCCCCGAAGCCGTCCCATGCGGTCAACTGGGCTTCGCTGCCCCACAGGGCGATGGTCACCAGCATGTAGAGGGTGTAGGCCAGGGCGATCACCGCAAGCCACCAAGGAACGCTGCCCACCGGCGACACCAGTTCCCACCATGTGAACGCGAAGAGAACCGCCGCCGCCGGCCAGTATCCGATCCTGGACGACATGCCCGAGTCGCCAGACGGGTCGATCTTCAGCCATCGGGCAAGGACCCGCCAGGGAGCGACCACCTGGTAGAAGTCCCCAACCAGAGCGGACAGGAAGGGAAACACGAGCCACAGTCCCACGAAGACCACTACCGGCGCCGGGTTTTCGAGGGCGTCGTCCGAGCCGAGAATCCCGCTCAACACCGTCAATACCAACAGCATCACCGACGCCGCCGACAAGATCCTCCCTCCCAGTCTCATCCACGAGGGAACGTCGACCACCCTGGAGGTGGGATGTTGCAGGCGCGGCTCATGCCACCGGGCGGACAGCATGGCGAAGGTGACCACCAACACCGTTATTGCCGCCAGGGTGAAATACAGAAGGGGGATGGGCAGGTCGAGACGCCCACCAATACCGTGACCCAGGATCATGCTCTCACCTCAGGGCGACACTTTCAACTCGATCAGCAGTCGATGGCTCACATGGTCCTCCACCTCGAAGATCCCGGGCAGGTCTCCTACAAACTCGTGAACGGTAGGAACGCCGGCCTCCACGGAGAACTCCTCGTCGTAACCGTGAATGTGCACCAACAGCCGCGTATCCGAGTCGAACCGAAGCGAAATCCGATTGCCCAGGGGGACTTCGACTCGGTCTTCCCCCACTGCCCTCCCCTCCCTCACTGTTATCTCCACGACGGTCAGGTCATCGGGGAGAGTTGTGGTCGTGGTCGTCAAGACGGCGGCAGTCGAGGTGGTGGTGACTGGGAGAACGGTCGTCGATGTGCTCTGGGAGGTGGTGACAGGGGCCGTGGTCGTGGTGACCGCGCCGGGTGTGGTGGTGGTAACCGCCAGGGTGGTCGACGCAGCACTCGGAGTGGTTGTCGTAGATGGTGCGGCACTGGTGGAGGATGTGGTTCGGACAGCCTCCACCAGGGTGGTCGACGCGTCGGCGAGGGTCGTGGAGGAGGATGGCTGGGCAACTGTTGTGGACTCGGGGGAGGTGGAGGATTCCCCGTTTGTCCCCGCCCCTGACGAGCACGCCACCGCGAAAAGCAATAGGAACCCCCACCAGAGTCCTGGGTGACTACGTCCGGGCATTTGAGGTTCGAGGAGCGTCCAACGACATGGGGGCAGTCCTTTAACCGTACTGCTACAAGGGTCATTTGGCGCCGGGCCGGATCAGGACAGTCCCCGACCATGACCAGACGTGGTGGTCGGTAACCTGGTTTGGATGAGAAAGCACCTCTCAGACCAAGATCTCTTGGAGTACGCTTCCTCCCGGTCCATGACCGCCGGCAGGGTGGGCCGGAAGGTGATCGAGGAAACAGCCGAACGCTATCCCGATCTCTCCAGAATGCAGATCGACCCCCTCCAAGGAGCGTTCCTGGCTCTGCTGGTGAAGTTGACCGGCGCTGTGAGGGTACTTGAAATCGGCACATTCACCGGCCTCTCTTCGCTCTCGATGGCCCAAGCCCTCCCGGAGGGAGGCGCACTGGTCTGCTGCGACATCTCCGAAGAGTTCACGAGCCACGCCGGCCGGGCCTGGGAGGAAGCGGGAGTGGCCGACAGGATCACCCTCTTGATCGGCCCGGCCCTCCAGACCCTGGAAGACCTGGAAGGTCCCTTTGACATGGCCTTCCTCGACGCCGACAAGCCGAACTACCCGGCCTACCTGCAAAAACTGACCGAGTTGGTGAGACCGGGCGGGGTGATCGTGGCCGACAACACGCTCTGGTCGGGACGGGTGATCGATCCCGGCGATCAAACCCAGGCCACGGAGGCGATCCGCCGCTTCAACGACTTGGCCGCAGCCTCCCCGGACCTGGAAGTGGTGGTCCTCCCCTTCGCGGACGGGGTGACTCTGATGCGCCGCCGCTGATCCCAACCGGGAGATGCGACTGAGGGCCTCCTAGGCGGTGGTCCCGATCGGCCTGGTGGGCGTTCCGTCCCCCCTCACCGTGAACATCACCCAAAAGCCCGCCGCGAACAGAACGGTGATCGCCAGCCAGCCCGGCGTGTAGACGCCGAGGGCATCCACCGACCATCCGAACAGCGGCGCTCCAATCCCGAAGCCGCAGATAAAACCGAAATACACCCTCCCCGACCCGCTTCCGGCCAGATCAGCCGGCAGCACCTCGATGACCGCAAGCATCCCCACCGAGGTCCAAGCGAAGACGCTGAAGCCCGCCACTACCGCGGCGACCCAAATCACCCAGGTCCCCAGGTCTTCCCCGAAGGCCAAGAAGGCTCCCGAGACCACCCCCAGCGAGGCGATCATCATCAGACTCCGGACCATTCCCAGGCGACCCTCGGCTATGCGCCCCCACGCTATCCGGGCAAGAATCCCGATCGGCCCGGTGATCGCCAGCACCAACCCGGCCCGGCCCCGGCTCATTCCCAGGACCTCCTCGGCGTAGAGCGGCAAGTAGACGACCAGGACGACCACCCCCATCCCCAGCAAGAACCCGTAGACCGTCAGGCGGCGAACCACCCTGGGAAGACGAACCGGACTCTCCTCATTCGTGTCTTTCCGCCCGGCCTCTTTGTCCGGCGGCCGGCCGGAGGGGGGCCCCACAGACGCGCCCCTTGCCATGGAAATCGCTCCCACCGTCAGGGGGGCCGCCGCAAATGCCAGGACCGCCCATCGCCAGCCCCACCAATCGGTGAAGACCGGCAACAACCAACCTCCCATGAATATGGCGACCTGCACTCCCGACTGCTTTATGCCCACGATCAGTCCCCGCCGACCGGACTCGACCTCCAGGGAAATCAACTTGTTGGTGGCCGGGTTGGACATGCCCGATGCGATCCCGTTGAGAAAGGCCGCCCCCACCATCAGGGAGAATTCAGGCGCCACCCCTATGCAAAACAACGCGGTTCCCGCCACCATGAGGGTGGTGACAGTGGCTCGCCTACCGCCCACCACATCTACCCACTTGCCCAAACGAGTGGAGAACAGGGCCCCGCTCAAGGTGCCGGAGGTGGCCAGCATCCCCAACTGCCACCGTTCGATACCCATTGCCGCGATCAACTCGGAGGCAAGAACGCCGAAGGTGGTTATGGCCATGGTGACGGACGCCATCGTTACGACCAACACCGCGCCAAAGCCGAGACGCGCAGAGTTCACAGCCAGGAAGCCACCGCCCTACTCAACCCACTCTCCTCCTACCCGTGTTCATCACCCAGAACCCCAACCCGAACAGGACGGTGATCGCCAGCCAACCCGGCGTGTAGACGCCGAGGAGGTCCACGGATAATCCCACTACGGGGGCGCCCAGCCCCAGACCGGTCAGGAAGCCGAGCAGCACCACTCCCGAACCCCGCCCGGCCAGAGAGGTCGGGAGGATCTGGATGATCGCCAACATCCCGACCGCGTTCCAAGCGCTCCCGCTCAGACCGGTCAGCGCCGCCGCCAGCCAGATCGTCCACGATCCCAACTGATGGCCGAAAGCCAGCACAAGACCCATCGCCACCGCCAGCAGAGCGATAGTCCGCAGGCTTCTCACCGACCCGAACCTGCCTTCGGCCACCCGAGCCCAACCAAGTCGGGCCAAGATACCCACCAGCCCGGTGACAGCCAGGGCCAGGCCGGCCTGGCCCTGGCTCATCCCCATTACCTCCTCGGCGTAGAGCGGCAGATAGGCAAGCACCACGGACATGCCGGTCCCCATGATGAACCCGTAAACCGCCAGCCGGTAGATCATCCTGGGGATGCGGCTGAACGGCTCTCCGGCAGTGTCCTCCCGGCCGGCATGAACCCGCGATGCCGTCGCCGTGTAGAGACCGGCAAAGACAAGGGGGACGGCAGCAAATGCGACCACCGCCCATCGCCAGTCCCACCACATGGTGAAAACCGGCAGCAGCCATCCCCCCAGGAAGACCCCCATCTGTACGCCCGACTGCTTCACTCCCACAATCAGGCCCTGCCTTCCGGTGGCGAATTCCTCGGAGATGAGCCGATTGGTGGCCGGGTTGGAAAACCCGGATGCTATCCCGGCAAGACACGCCGCCACCATCATCACCCCGAACCCAGGCGCCGCTCCCACACCAACCAGGGCGACCCCGGCGATCAACAGAGTGGAGATCGTGGCCCGCCGACCGCCCACCATGTCAGCCCACTTTCCCAACAGAAGCGAGAACACCGCCCCGCATAGCGTGGCGCCGCTGACCAGCAACCCCAGTTGCCACCTCTCGATCCTTAGGATCGAGATCAATTCCGAAGCGAGCACCCCAAAGACCGTTGGAGCGAAAGTGGCGGCCGCCATGGCGACGGCCAGCACCGTGCCCAGCATCAGACGACGGTAAAGCACGGAACCTAACGGTACCGCCCACGCCTTCGCGCGCCTGAGTGGCGTCCCCAGGGACGGCCTACCATGTGCCGGGTGGGGACGCTCCCCGGGAAAAGAGAGGCGCCAGACCATGCACGATTCAGATACGGTTTCATTCCAGAGATGAAAACCGTCACCGGAAACCGCGTTTAGTGGAGTCTTTACCCGTTGCAGGCGCCCATGCGGTGGACCGCCACCTGCTGGTGGTGTTCGGCGCGACCGGCGATCTCTACCGCCAAAAACTGGCCCCCGCCCTCTATCACCTGGTCCGGCAGTACCAAATGAGCGATCGGTTCCTCGTCCTGGGTGTGGCTCGATCACAAATGGATGACCACGGTTTCAGGGCGCTCTCACGGGCGCCTGTCGAGAGCGTCTCACTACGGCAACCACAACTTGGCGAGCCGTACGCCGACCCGGCCGAGTGGTGCGACGAGGTCCTCTATTTCCAGTCCATCGGCGATGGGGAGCCAGGGGCGTTCGAAGCTCTCCGGTACCGGATCGAACAAATCGAGGCGGCCCACGGTCTCGAGGGAAACCGGATCTTCTACCTGGCCCTGCCGCCATCCGCGTTGGGCCCGACGGTTGAGGCCATGGGAGCAGCGGGTCTCACCCACAGCACCGGATGGACCCGTTTGGTGGTGGAGAAGCCCTTCGGCATCGATCTCGAATCGGCCGTTGCCCTGAACAGAACCCTCCATGGATGTTTTGACGAACCCCAGATATATCGCATCGACCACTACCTGGGGAAGGCAACCGTGCAGAACCTGCTGGTCTTCCGGTTGGCCAACCCCCTATTCGAGTCGGTCTGGAACCGGGATCGCATCGACAACGTCCAGATCACGGTGGCTGAAGATTTGGGAATAGGCAGTCGCGCCGGCTACTACGACCGATCGGGCGCCCTGCGAGACATGGTCCAGAACCACCTGACCCAGTTACTCAGTCTGGTCGGGATGGAACCCCCGGTCTCCTTCGACGCCGAGGCCATCCGGGACGAGAAAGTCAAGGTGCTCCAGTCCATCCGTCCCATCGCCTCCTACGACGTGGTACTCGGTCAATACGCCCCGGGGCGGGTGAATGGAAGACGGGTGGCGGGGTACCTGAACGAAGAGGGAGTGAGCGATGGTTCCACCACTCCCACTTACGCCGCTCTCCGGGTGTTCATCGACAGTTGGCGCTGGCAGGGCGTCCCCTTCTACCTGCGCACCGGCAAACGGCTGGGAAGCCGCCTCACACAGATCGCAGTGACTTTCCGCGAACCGCCGGTAGCGCTCTTCAAGTCCTTCGAGCGGAGCCGCCACCAGGGCAACGTGCTCTATTTCAAACTCCAGCCGCACGAGGGATTCGATCTCTTGTTCGACGTTCAGAAGCCTTCGGGCAGTCCCCAGTTGGACACCAGGTCCCTGGCCTTCGCGTACGAAGAAGCTTTCGGAATCCTTCCCGACGCCTACGAGACGCTCCTCTATGACGTCATGACCGGAGACCGGACCCTGTTCGTCCGGTCCGATGAAGCCGAAGAAGCCTGGCGCCTCTACACACCGATTCTTGAGGCCAGCATCACTCCCGCCGCCTATGCGGCCGGTTCGTGGGGTCCACGAGAGGCGGAACGTCTGCTCAGCCGTCGCGGCGACGAATGGACGGTCCGACTCCCCGGCAACAGAGATCCCCGGGTCTGACGACTCAAACCAGGTCCCAGAACTACGAGAGCTATGGTTTGATCGCTCTCAAATTGTTTTGTGCATTAAAAAAGTCCGCAACTCAACAAACTCTCTCCGATAAATAAAAGTGTTAAGTTACAATAAAAACAGCGGTGGCTAAACAAAATGTGGTAGCAGGTCCTTATCCAGGTCGACCGAAAAGGTTGGATGTGTTTCATCGTCTGACTGTCCAAGTCGCCGAGTTGCATGATCGCATGGGCGGATTGCCGAGTCCCGACGAGGCAAGTGGTATCTGGGAGGACATCTGGTATGAGGAAGCCCATCACTCCACCGCTATCGAAGGCAACACTCTGGTGTTGAAACAGGTGAAGTCCCTGTTACGAGACGGCAAAGCGGTGGGCGACAAAGAATTACGCGAGTACTTGGAGGTCCAGGGATACGCCCAAGCCGCCTACTGGGTGTACAAACAGGCAATGAACCCCACTGGCCTCACCCGGCCTGAGAGCCTCCTCACACTGGCGGAGCTCAGAGAGGTCCATTACCAAGCAATGACACCGGTCTGGGAGGTAGCTCCTCATCCCGACGCAACAGACCGCGAAAAACCCGGGAACTTCCGTGAACATGAGATCCGGCCGTTCCCCAGCGGAATGACCCCTATCACCTTTCCCCTGGTGCATTCGGAGGTCAACGACTGGATCGAGGCAGTCAATAGCCTCGACACCGATCCTTCGACCTTTCCTGAAGAACTCGCCAAGATCCACTGCCGATTCGAGCAGATCCATCCCTTCTTGGATGGCAACGGGCGCACCGGGCGGCTGATCCTCAACCTGATCCTTGTGCGTCTCGGATACCCGCCCATGGTCATCTACAAACGCGACCGAGAGCAGTACCTGACCGCCCTGTCCCGGGCCGATCACGGCGATCCGAGGCCCCTGGGGCAGATTCTCGCTCGGGCCATTCTCCACAGTTTGAATCGGTTTGTGTTCCCGGCTATCGCCGGACCGGCGCGGCTTGTGCCCCTCGCAGCTCTGGCCACCCCGGAACTCGGCGCCACCGCCTTGCGGGCCGCGGTCAGACGAGGCCGTCTCCGAGCGACCCGCGGTCAAGATGGATTGTGGCGCAGTAACCGCCAATGGGTCGAGGAATACAAGGCCAGCCGCTACCAGCGACAGTAAGCCACCTACCCAATCAACGGCGCCTTGGCAAAGGCGTACTCCTCCACAACCCTGCCCCCGATCAGGTGCTGCTCGATGATCAGATCAAGCACATCAGGGGTGACCTCCCGGTACCAGACCCCCTCGGGATAGACCACCATCACCGGGCCCTGCTCGCAGACCCGCAGGCAGTCCACCTTGCTTCTCATCACCATGCCGTCGCCTGGCGGTTCGGGCTGGGCTTCCAGGCGGGGATTCCTCGACCAGCGGGGAGGAGCGGAAGTCAGCCCGAGTTGCTTGCAGCGTCGCTTCAGGTGGAGCCACAGCGGGTCGGTCTCCTCACGGGGAGCGCAGCGGGGATTGCTCTGGCCGGCGCAGAGGAACACGTGCCGCCGGGCGCCCCCGATGGACAGGCCGTGGGCTATTGCCTCTAATCGCTCCTGATTGTCAATCGTCGGCGCTCCGGATAGGACCAGGGAATGTCATAACCACCAATGTAGGCGAATGGAGAGAGAAACTTCCGGCTGACCGTCCGCCATCCCAGGTCGGTCAGGGTACGGGTTATCAGACCTGGTAGGCCTCGGGCCGGGGCGGGAGGGGCCTGGTGAGCCAGCGGGGACGGCGCAGACCACCGGGCCCTGGTCCGGGACGGGTGCGTTCCATCCATTCGCGGTAGATCCGGTGGGATTCCTCCGTGTCGACGAAGACATCCCCGTACCGGTCCCCCGGGTCCGCATGGGTCAGGCGGACCCGCTGGTGCCAGGCGTGCATGCCCGACACCGGATCGGGGTGCACCGGGAAAGCAAGATTCTGATGCACACCCGGGTCCCGCCACCAGATGCGCTCGCTGTCGGGGTCTTCGGAGCGGAATGGCTCGATGCCGGACCGGTGCCTCAGAAGCCACCCGCCGTCGTGACGCCCGATATCGACCAGCGCCGAAGACCAGCGCTCGTTCCCCATCTCCCGATCCAGGCGCCACCGGCCCATGTGATGGGAGGCCGCCACCACTCCGGGACGGAGGCCCTCGGTGCGCCAGGCCCTCATGACGAAGTAGCCGATGTCGGTGCTGATCCGGATCAGGTCCCCGGTGTCGAACCCGAGTTGGTCGGCGTCTACCGGGTTTATCCACAGCGGGTGGCCGTGGCTTATCTCGTACAGGTACTTGGCGTTGCCCGAGCGTGTATGGATCAGAGTGGGGAGCCGGAATATGGGGAGCAGGATGCGCTCGGAGCCCTCCAGGTCCAGGTCCCGCCAGTGGACATGGGACTTGAGGTAGGTGGGAATGGCCGCATCGGCCCAGTCCCAGTCCACCAGGGTCTCCGAGTGCCATTCGAGAAGACGGGACGGGGACGTGAAGCCGGTCTTGCGCTCCCCGTCGACCTCCACGCCCGGTTCGCCCTCCTGCGCCGCATTCTCGTTCAGCAGATAACGATCCCGGTCGATCTCGAAAGCGCCGTACTTCCGCATGTACTCCAGGGGCGTGAGGCCTTCTACGCCAGCCGCATCAGGCAGTCCCGGGACCGAGTTGTCAAACATCCACCCGTAGTACTCGTCGACGCTGACCGGGCGGGACGGGTCATTCGGCGACTCGTACCACTGCCTGATCCCCAACGACCCGTCGGGATCGATCCGCCACGACAGGTCGATCCAGAACTCGCTCTCCTCCCACACCTCGCCCGGGTTTGCCTCGTAGGTGCGTTGGTACCGGAGTCCTTCCCGCTCTCCCGCCACCCTCAGCACGGGCTGGCGGAACCCGAGCCAGCGAGCCGCGTGGGTCTCATACGAATGGGTGTCGTGGCGTTCGGCGCCTACCCCCATTGGCAATACGTAGTCGGCGAACCACGCCGACTCGGACCAGGTGGGGGTGAGCGCCACATGGAGGCCGACCCGCTCGGGATCGGAGAGGGCCTCGATCCAGGTGAACCCGTCGGGGTTGGTCCACACCGGGTTGTAGACCCGGGTGAAGTACACCTCGAGGCGCCCCCTGCCCTCCTTCAGGAAGTGGGGCAGGAGATAGCTCATCTCGTAATGGCTGAGGGGAAACTCGCCCGGCCAGATCAATTCGTTCCATCGATTGGCGGGGGGAGGGGTGTTCCAGTGATCGGGCTTGAACTTGTCCCAAGCGCTCGGGGAGGTGCCGCCTTGGGTCCCCACCGATCCGGTCATCACGTGCAGGAAGAAGAGACAGCGCGCCACCTGCCAACCTCCCAGGTTGCCCGACCCGGCCGCCCTCCAGGTGTGGGAGGCGAACCGGGAACCGGCCTCGGCGATCCCCCGGGCGACGGCTTCGATGCGCCATGCGTCGACGCCGGTCTCCTCGGCGGCGAAGTCGATGGTGTAGGGGGCGTAGGTCTCCCGGAGCAGTTCCACGAAGCTCTCGTACGTGCGGGGCCTGTCGGGCGCACGCGCCCGGAGCGACGCCTCCCAGTTGACCCACTTACTCATGAAGTCGTGATCGACGGCGTCCCACTCCAGCAGCCGGGAAGCCACAGCCAGCAACATGGCCGCCTCGGTACCGGGCCAGGGCGACAGCCAGTAATCGGACATCGACGCCGTGTTGGAAAGCCGCGGATCGATGGTGGCCACCTTCCCCCCCGCCTGGCGAGCCTCGATGATCCGCTGGGCGTGGGGGTTGAAGTAGTGACCGGACTCGAGTTGGGCGGACAGCAACAGGATGAACCGGGCGTTGGCGAAATCCGCGGAAGGACGGTCATAGCCCATCCACATCGCGTAACCCGTCCGGGCCCCTGACGAGCAGATGTTGGTGTGGCTGTTGTGCCCATCCACCCCCCAGGAACGGAGGATCCGGTCGATGAAGCCATCCTCGCCGGGCCGTCCCACGTGGTACATGATCTCGTCGTGACGGTCCTCGAGAAGCGCCCGGCGGATTCGCGAGGCTATGTCCTCGAGCGCTTCCTCCCAGGAGACCTTTTCCCACTGGCCCTCCCCTCGCGGCCCCGCCCGTCTCAGCGGGTGAAGGATCCGCTCCGGGTCGTACATCTGGTTGAGAGTCGCCGGGCCCTTGGCGCAGTTGCGGCCCCTCGACCCCGGATGCTCGGGATTGCCTTCAAATCGGCGTACGTTGCCGCTGTCCTTGTCGACGTAGGCCAGCAGACCGCATCCGGCTTCGCAGTTGAAACAGGTGGTCGGCACCAGCCGGTAGCGGCGTTTGACCCGCTCGGGCCAGGCCTTGGCGTCGTACTCCTCCCAGTCATCCCAGCGCTCGGCGGGCGGGAAGGACACCAGGCCCGTACCGGGAACCAGGCGGGGCACACGGTCCGAAGGCGGCTGGTCAGGCGTCTGGGTCATCTTCTCGGACCTCTGCTTTCCTTCATGACAGGGGCACGCTCTGGCCGGCTCTGACGAACGCGTCATCTGCGAACCAAATGCCGATCAGGGCCGCCAGTCCTCCCAGTTGGGACAGCCAGAAGGGGACACCCGCCCCGGCCAGGAAAGCGGCTCCCAGCACCAGGGGCGCCACTACGCCGATTACGTGCCCTCCGAGCCACCACTCGGTGGCGTGGGCTCCCTTTGTCAGATGATGCATGCCCGCCGCGTGGTTGGAGGTCGGATGCGGGGAGAAGTACTCGAAGGCGGTGACTACGGCGAGCGCCGCCGCTCCGGCTACGAGGGCCCAGGCGAACGCCCGACGCGACGACAGTCCGAGATCGAAGATCCCCGCGCACAGCAGGCCCGCTCCACCTCCCACCGCCAGCGCACCGGCCAGCATGTGCCAGAGGAGGGTCGGGCTCTGCCAGAGGTCCCGTCCCTCCGCCTGACCGAACAGGAAGGCGGTGTAGCCGGCCACGCCCACACCGACTGCCGCCGATGCCCAGATCAGCACGGGGACGAAGCCGGCCCCGGCAAGACCGAATAAGAACCACAGACCGAGGATCACCGCATGAGCGGTAAGGACCCAAGCGCCTTTCACCAGCCACGAGCCCGGGTTCCCCTTCGTCAGGATGTAGTGGAACCGGTCGGGACGTTTGAGGTCCGCCACAAGCAGCACCCCGGTGAGCGCCAGGAAAAGCCCGGATATGAGAGGAGCCCCCCACCTGGCGAAGGCGCTCTGGGAGTCGGCGCCCAAGAGGAGCGACAACGCCAGGGCCATGACGATTCCCGCCGAGATCCCCTTGGTGAGGAAGTAGCTTGACACCCGCCATCCCCACGGCATCGGGTGGTCGGTGTTGTAGACGACCCTCGGCGGACCCTCGGGTTGCCCATTGGAAGACGGCGGAGGGTGCTTCCTCCCATTGCTGCTCCCGGTTGCAGGCGGCGTCAGGTCGACGGTCATGAAAGATGGCGCCGGGTCGCCCCAGATCCCCCCGTCACCCGGGTCGACGGCGCCCAAGGGATCGATAGCGGCCTTGTCGACTCCCTTGTACCACAAATTGGGCCGGGTGCCCTGCTCGGGAGAACGCTGGAGCAGGCGATCGTCCTTGAGCAGTTGGTCCTGGAAGAAGCGGGAAATGGGCGTGGTCGGATCGTTGAGGTCTCCCGAGATAATGGCGCCCTCGGGGCATACCACCACGCAGGCGGGTTCCAGTCCCACTTCTACGCGATGCACGCAGTAGTTGCACTTTTGGGCGGTGTTGTCCAAGGGGTCGATGTACAGCGCGTCGTAGGGGCAGGCCTGCATGCAACTCTTGCACCCGATGCAAAGGCTGGTATCGAAGTCGACAATCCCGTCGTCGCGGCGGAACAGGGCGCCGGTCGGGCAGATCGAGACACAGGGAGCATCCGAGCAGTGATTGCAACGCAGCACCGAGAAAGCCCGCTTGGTGTCGGGCCAGGTCCCCGACTCGATGTACTTCACCCAGGTGCGGT
>JAPPKR010000029.1 GCA_028819835.1 bacterium
AGGAGAGAACGAAAGCAGGGGTGACGCGGTCTTGGGAACCAGCGCCACCGCACACGCCCACCCGCACTCCGTGAGCCACGACGCCGCGCGCGGCTATCGGCGCGCCGGGTGGTGGACCGGCCAAAGGCTGGTGGATCGATTCGCGTCCCATGTCACAAAGGCCCCCGACCGACTGGCTCTGGTCAGCGGCGGCGACACCCTGTCAAGGGGCGACCTATGGGAGGAAGCGGGAAAGGCCGCCGACCAGATCCGTGCAGTTGTGGGTGGCGCAAGGAGGGTCGTGGTGATTCACCTGCCCAACACCACCTCCTGGATGGTGATGTTCCTGGCAGTGCTGCGGGCCGGCCATGTCCCGGCTACCCCACCGGTAACCACCGAGGCCGACCACCTGCGTCACATCTTCGAGCTGACCAGGCCCGCCCTCGCCATTTCCGTGACCAGCCACCGGCGGGCGTCGCCGGCCCGGACCGTCCAGGAAGCCGCCGCCGGGACCGGTGGCGTCGCCTTGGGCCTGGCTGATCGAACACTTCTCAAAGTGCATGGCATCGGCAGCGACCCGCATCCGACCGACCATGTTCCCGAAGCCACCGCCCACCTCATGTTCACTTCGAGCACCACCGGACCGCCGAAGGCCGTGAGCCACAGCGAGGACTCCCTGGCCACGCTGAACCGGCAGTTCGCGGAGCGATTCGACCTCACCGGCCACACGCCTGTATTCATGCCGTCCTCCCTGGGGCACAGCGTCGGGGCCATCCATGGCGCTCGACTGTCGATGTTTCTGGGCGCGCCGCTCATTCTGCAGAGCGGGTGGAACCCCGGAACGGCCCTGGAACTCATAGCGCGTCACCGAGCGGCGTTCACCGCCGCCGCCACGCCGTTCCTTTTGGACCTGGCCAACGCCCCGTGGAGCGGCGCCGAGCCCAAGCTGGGCCCGCTGCGGTACTTCCTGTGCGGCGGCGCCCAGGTGCCGCCGGCGCTGATCCGGCGTTGCCGCAGGGAGTTCCCCGACACGTTCGTCACGCCGCTCTGGGGCATGACGGAGGGCGGCCTCACCACCTGCGTGGACCGTTCCACCGCCGGGCAGGTCGAAAACACCGTCGGCATCGGCCTTCCCGGCCTGGAGCTACGAGTCCTCGACGCCGAGATGCGGCTGCGAGAGCGCGGCGCCGGCGAGTTGGTCATGCGCGGGCCGGGAGTGTTCAACTCCTACTTCGGCCAGCCCGAACTGTATGCCGAGCACCTCGTCGGAGAGGGATTCTTCCGCACCGGCGACCTTGCCCGCATCGACGGCGACCGTTACGTGTCGATCACCGGACGGGTCAAGGACCTGATCGTCCGCGGAGGGGTCAACATCTCCCCCGTAGAGACCGAGAATGCTGTCGCTGCCCACCCGGACGTGGTGGGGGTGGCGGTGATCGGGTGGCCGGATGAACGCCTCGGCGAGCGCATCTGCGCGGCTGTCCAGGCCAACGCTCCCCTGGACCTTGAACAAGTCATAGCCTTCTGCGCGGCCCGTGGGCTGTCTCGCCGGTACTGGCCCGAGCGTCTCGAACTGGTTGACGGCTTCCCCCGCACGGCGGCGGGAAAGATCCGGAAGCCGCAACTGCGAAACATGTTGTTGGGGCGTGTCCCCGGAGCCCAGAGCCAGCCTTCGGGGGATCCGTCCCGCTCCGGGGAGGCAAAGCCGTGAACTCGGTCGAATTGAACGACATCGTAGTCAACTACAGCCGGCGTGGCTCGGGCAACCCCGTCGTGTTGCTCCACGGACTGGCGGAGGACCATCGCTCATGGGAGGCCGTCGCCACCCATCTGGGTTCCTTCACGACCTTCGCTGTCGACCTCCGAGGCCACGGAAGGACGACCGCCGGCCAGGCTGCGGGTACCCTGTCGCAACTGAGCGACGACTTGATCATGTTTCTCAGAGCCGTTAGCGGCCCGGCGGCGGTCGTCGGGTACTCGCTCGGGGGCACGATCGCTCTCCGGGCCGCCGCCGTGGCGCCAAGCCTGATCCGCCACCTCATCGTGGTCGCCACCTCATCGGTGGTCGGTTCGGCCGCAGCCAGGTTCTTCGAGGGCCGCGTGGCCCAGATTGAAGCCGGGGACTGGGCCGGCTTCGCCGCCGGTCTGCGCGACGACACGTCGCAGCAAATCATCACCGACGCGGATCTCGACTCTGTAACCGCTAGCCGGATGGCAGCCACCGGAGACGGCCGCGGGTACGTCAACGCCGCCAGGGCCATGGTCGGGATCCGGAGCGAACCGCTCCATCCACTGCTGGCAAGGATCCCGGCCGCCCTCGACATCGTCGGAGCCGAAGGCGATGTCTTCTGTCCCCGACGGGCGTCGGACATCATCGCCGATGCGGCGCCCCACAGCCGCTTCCACGAAATCGCCGGCGCCGGTCATCTGCTGTCCGTCGACCAGCCCCGCGCCTACGGCGAGTTGCTCGCTCGGCTCCTCCGCGAATCGGAGGCCCGATGACACACAGGTACGGCATCTCGCTGGGGGTGAGTCCCCGGGAGCCGTTGGTCCGCACGTCCGAACTGGCCCGGGCCATAGACGAGAGCGGCTTCGAGGTTCTCTGGTACATAGACTTCCAGCTCGGAATGAAAGACGTGTACGCGGCTATGAACCTGGCCGCGTTGTCCACCAAGACAGCGCTCATCGGAGCGGGCGTCACCAACCTCGTGACGCGGCACCCCACCGTCACCGCCAACGCCACTGTCGCTCTCGACGAACTCTCCGGCGGTCGGGCCCTACTCGGTCTCGGCGCGGGATGGTCGGCGGTGCTCGGCGCCGGAGGCAGGCCGTCGAGGCTGGGCGACCTGCGGTCCGGAGTCGACGAATTCCGCAAGCTGTTCACCGGCGAGGCACACGAGCTCTACGGCGCCCGGGCGCGCCTGGCGACCGCCACCCGGCAGATCCCTATCTATCTCGCCGCGTCCCAGCCCGCCATGCTGCGCCTCGCCGGCGAAGTCTGCGACGGGGTGGTCCTGATGGGCGCCGCCGACCCCGACTTCTGCTCGTGGCAGATCGAGTTCATACACGAGGGTTTGGCGGCGGCCCACCGTGATCGGAAGGAACTGACGATCGACCTGTTCATCACCATGTCGGTAGGCGACGACGAGACAGGGGCCATCGAGGACATCCGAGCTTGGGCGACCAGCCAGGCAGCCACGTTTTACCCGTGGAAGCGAATGCCGCCGGCATGGGAGAGGTTCCGCCCCGAGTTCGCTCGGGCGGCCGAAGCCTACAAGCTCGTCGATCACCTGTCACTGCAGGCCCGGCACCGCCAGATCGTGTCGGACGATTTCGCTCGATCGGTGGCGCTGGTGGGCGACCTGGACACATGCGTGGACCGGCTGCGCCGCCTCTGGCGACTCGACATCGACCGAATAACCTTCGCCCTCCTCTCGGGCGGGCGGGAGCAGCGTCTCGCCCACCTGTCCAATACCGTGATCCCCGCCGTGAGAGCGACAGGAGGAAACTGATGGCTGACCAAATGCCGGTGGCGCTGGTCACCGCCGCCGCGGGAGCAGGCATCGGAGCGGCTGTGGCGCGCCGACTTGCCTCGGACGGATTCGACGTGGTGGTGACCGACGCTCACGAGCGCCGATGCCGGGAGTTCGCACGAGTCCTGTCCGCCGAACTCGGGCGGGACTTCCTCTCCTACCACCTCGACGTGACCGACCACGCGCAGGCTCGCGCCGTGATCGACGACGTGGTGGCCCGACGAGGCCGCCTCGACGTGCTGGTCAACAACGCGGGATGGTCGAAGATCGAGCCGGTGGCCGAGATGTCCCTGGAAACCTGGCAACGCTGCCTCGATGTGGATCTCACCGGCACCTTCGTGTGCATGCGTTACGCCCTCCCCACGATGATCGCCGGCGGAGGCGGCTCGGTCATCAACATCTCCTCGATCGCGGCGTGGGAGATGTCGGCCGATCACGGCGCAGCCTACTCGGCCGCCAAGGCCGGTGTGTTGGCCCTCACCCGGGTGGCAGCGGCCGAGAACGGGGTCCACGGAGTGCGCGTCAACGCCGTGGCCCCCGGCCTCATCCACAACGAGTTCCTGCGCAGGATCTACCCCGACGAGTTCTTCGACCAATACCTCTCCGACAAGGCGTTCCTGGGCCGCATAGGACGACCCGACGATGTTGCCGGCATGGTCTCCTTCCTGGCCTCGGACGAAGCCGGCTACGTGACGGGCGAGGTCTTCACCGTCTCCGGAGGTGTGTCCGCCCGTGGATGAGGGGCCGCTCTGGTGGCCCGTCCAGCGACTCGTCGCCGCCTACCGCGACGGCTCGCTCTCGCCCGTGGAGGTTGCGGACCTGGCCCAGGCGCGCATCGCCGAGATCAATCCGATCCTGCATGCGTTCATCCGCCCCACCCCCGGACTGGCCCGGCGTCAGGCCGAGGCCGCCGAGACGGCCTACCGTTCGGGTATCCCTGGCCCTCTCGCCGGCGTCCCCGTCTCGATCAAGGACGCCTTCCACATCAAGGGTCACGTCACCACCCTGGGTTCGCTGGCCCACGTCAACGACGTTGCCGGCCACGACTCCGGCGCGGTGCGTCGCCTGCGAAGGGCCGGAGCAGTGATCGTCGGTAAGACCAACCTCCCGGAGTTCTGCCAGTCGGCCACCACCGACAACCTGCTCGGTCCCCCCACCGCCAACCCTTTCAACCCCGACCTCACTGCGGGAGGGTCGAGCGGCGGCGCGGCGGCGTCGGTCGCCTCGGGGGCCTGCACTCTGGCACTCGGTTCCGACGGAGGTGGATCGATCCGCATACCTGCGTCTTTTTGCGGCCTCGTGGGCTTGAAACCCACCCATGGAGCCATAGACGACGCCCAGGGCTTCAGGGCGTTCAGCCCGTTCATCTCCGTGGGACCCCTGGCCCGTTGCGTGGACGACGCCCGCTACCTGTTTCGGGCGCTGTCGGCCGGAGGCGACGCAACCGCCGGGACGCCGGCCGGAAAGGGGCCCAGTCGTGTGGCGTGGTGCCCCAACCCGGAAGGCCGTCCGGTCGGCCGCGGTGTGGCGGAGGCGACAATGGCGGCGGTGGACAAACTGGCCGCCTGCGGACACCACATCCGCTCTGTGGATCTCGACCTCGCAGGATGGGAGGACATATTCGGGCCGATCGTGCTGGCCGAGGAAGGTGAGCGCCGGGGGCGCTTGCTCGACGGGCCCCACCGGTTGACGACCTACCAGGAACGGTCATTGAGGGCGGCAGGGCGGCTCACCCAGAAGACCATCGCCAAGGCCTTCTCGGACCTCGCCGAGTTCCGAGTCCGGGTGGATGGGTACTTTCGCGACTACGACGTGATCATCACCCCCGCCACCGCCACCACTGCCTTCGCGCTCGGCTGCCGACCGACGACTATTGCCGGCCGGCGGGTCGGGCGGCTCTGGGGAGCTTTCCCGTTCACAGCGCCATTCAATGTCTCCGGACATCCGGCGGTAGTGCTCCCCGTGGGGTTCCCGGACGGCCTGTCGGCCGCCATTCAACTGGTGGGACGCCGCGGGGCCGACGGTGACCTGCTTTCGCTTGCCGGGCAACTGGAAGCCGAGTTGGACATCCATCCCTTTGCCCGCCTGTCGCCCCGGATCCCTGCTTCATGACAGACGTAAGCCACAAGGTCGACGGTTCTACCCTCCTTGCAAGGATCAACCGGCCAGATCGCGCCAACGCCCTGCGGCGTCGGACAATTCACGAACTCGAAGCCCTGTTGGTTGCAGCCGAGGCTTCCGAGCCCGATTCCGCCGGACTGCCGGGCGCCCGTGTCACAGGGGTGGTCATCACCGGAGGCTCCAAACGCTTCAGTGCCGGCGCGGACCTCGCCACGCTCACCGGAACGGTCGAGGATCTGGAGTTCGACGACGCGCTCGAACAGCTTTGTCACCGGATAATCCACAGCGCGCTGCCCGTGGTCGCCGCCGTCGAGGGGGCCTGCTTCGGCGCGGCCGTCGACCTGGCATGGGCTTGTGATGCAGTGGTCATTTCGGAGGAGGCACGCGTCGCCCTGCCCTCCACCAGTTTGGGAATCCTGTACAACCCGCTGTCCGTGGCCCGCCTGCACTCCCGGCTCGGTTCCTCCACCCTTCGCCGTCTCATGGTTCTCCAACAGGAACTGGAGGGGCGGGAACTTCCGCCTGGCTCGGCCGAGGTGACGCCGCCGGGCGCTGCGGCTTCGACCGCCGTGCGCCTCGTGCAAGCGGTGTCCGCGGAAGGCGGCGCGATGGCGGCCACCAAGGCTCTCCTTGCGTCTTTGGACAGTGGAGCCCGGTTCGACCCCGCACGGTGGCAGGTGGAGCGAGAAGCCCTGGTGGCCTCAACCACCCGCCGGGAGGCCCTCGAGGCCCGCTGGGCCTCGATCACGAAAAAGAAGCAGCCGCAAGCCTGAACGATCCAAACCCTCCTGTGCGTCTCGCTCCTTTTTGACACCTGCCGGCCCCGGGCGGCGGGTCAGCGACTGTCCTCCCGCTCTTCCCGGCGACCCGCGGAGATGGACGAGGTGACAAGACCCAGGACATGTGGAGCGGTGATCGGAGTGCTGGTGATCTCTGCGACGCCCAGGTCGGAGAGGGCATCCTCGATGGCGGCGGCGATGGCGGGCGCGGGACCGATGATCCCGGCCTCGCCGGCTCCCTTGGCGCCCCACGGCATGGCCGGCGCCGGCGATTGGAAGTGGCGGACCACCATGTTCGGTGTCTCCGCGGCGGTGGGCAGGTGGTAGTCGAGAAGCGATGTCGACATCGGGTTCCCCCATTCGTCGTAATGGAGCTTCTCGAGGAGTACGCCGCCAATTCCCTGCGCTATCCCGCCGACCACCTGCCCCCTGACGATCTGGGGGTTGATAACCGTGCCGCAGTCATGGGCCACGATGTACTCGAGCACCCGCACCTTGCCGGTGCCGACGTCCACTGACACGACCGCCCCGTGGGAGGCGTTGGTGTAGGTGGCGCAACCATTGACCCTCCCATACTCGTCGGGATGGTGCTCGATGCCGGGAGGGTCATAGGTCGCGGTGGCTTCCATGCCAGGCTTCACGCCTTCGGGCAGGTCAGTGGTGCGGATGTTGGCGACCGTGGCGACGTCCCGCCACGTCACTGACGCCCCCGGGGTTCCGCGGACGCTGAACCGTCCGTCGTGAACGGTGATATCGTCCGGCGAAGCCTCCATCAGGTGGGCTGCGATGCGGGTCGCCTTCTCCATCACAACGTCGGCGGCTTCCCGGAGGGCGCCCGAGGCCACGTTGGTGCTCCTGCTCCCCCAACTGCCGAGCCCGTAGGGAGTCCGGTCGGTGTCTCCCATGACGACCCGGACCTGGTGGCGTCCGACGCCCAGCGCCTCTGCGGCGAGAGAGGTCAGCATGGACTCGAGGCCCTGGCCCGTGGTGGAGACGCCCACCGACACCACGGCGGTGCCGTCGGGGTTCATCCTGACCGAGCACGAGTCGAACGAGGTCCAGTGTCCGCTGGTCGGGTAATACGAAGGGGTCACGCCCTCGATGTAGTTGACCACGCCCGATCCCAGCCGGACATGAGGATCGTGGGCGAACCGCGCCTGCCATCGGTCAAGTCCCTCCGAGGTGAGTCGAACCGTCTCCTCGAAGGCCTCGCGGTGACTCCCCGAGTCGATGATGGCGCCGGACGATGTCGTGTAGGGGAGGTCGTCCGGGCCTATGAGGTTGCGACGTCTGATCTCCCGTCGGTCGATCCCCAGGCGGTCGGCGGCCTTGTCCATCAGACGTTCCATGGCGAAGGCGGCCTCCGGAATCCCGAAGCCCCGGTAGGCGCCGCAGGGAGTCTTGTTGGTCGCCACCGCAATCACACCCACCGACTGGTGGGGGATCCGGTACGGGCCGGTGATGTGGCTGACCGCGGCGAAGGCGGGCGAGAAGCCGTAGGGGTACATCTCGGCGGATCCCAGGTCTTGAACTGCCATCCCTCGCACCGCTCGGAACCGCCCGTCGCCATCGACGGCGGCCTGAAGGTCGAGGGTCAGGTCGCGGGCGTGACAGGCCGAAATCAGATGCTCCCTCCGGTCCTCGATCCACCGCACCGGTCTCCCGAGCCTCATGGCCAGCCAAGGGATCGTCACCTCTTCTGTGTAGAACTCCGCCTTGACGCCGAACCCTCCCCCCACGTCCGGGGCGATCACGCGGATGTCCGTCTCGTCCAAGGGGAGGCAGTAGGACAGCATGGTGCGGGCAATGTGAGGGAACTGGGTGGACGTCCAGACCGTGAGCCGGCCATCCCGGTACTCGGCGGCCACCCCCCTCGTCTCCATGGGCACCCCGGCGTGCCGGCCGACCTGGTACCGGCCGGAAACGATGGTCCTTTCCTCGAAGGCGGCGATCGCATCCGGGTTGGCGACCGTCGATTCGATCACGATGTTGTCCGGCCACTCCGGGTACAGGAGGGGAGCATCGGCGGCCAGGGCCTCGTCGACGGAGACGACCGGATCGAGCGGATCGAGATCCACGGACATCAGGTCACGGGCGTCCTCGGCCTCGTACCGGTCAGACGCCACCACCACCGCGATGGGCGCCCCCACGTAGCGGACCCTGCCCCGGGCCAGGGGGAAGATGGCCACCGGTCGGGCTTTCTTGTGGAAGTCCGGGAAGGGCGAGACATCGGTTATGTCGTCTGCGGTGAACACGCCTGCCACCCCGGGAACCTGCATGGCCTCGGCCGTGTCCACCCTCTCGATCAGGGCATGGGGCAGAGGGCTCCTGTAGAAGGCGGCGTCGAGCATCCCGGGCAGCGAAACGTCTGCGACGAACCGCGCTCCGCCCGACAGCAGACGGTCGTCCTCGACGCGGGCCACATGAGCGCCGATGTGGCTGGGACGGGAGGTCATCGGTCCCGCCCCCAGGCCGCCATCACCGCGTCCAGGATCCCCTCGTAGCCGGTACACCGGCACAGGTTGCCCGACAGAAGCTCCCGGACGCTCTCCTCATCCGGGTGTTCGTCCGGCGTGACGCCGGCCAGCGTGGTCAGGAAGCCCGGCGTGCAGAAACCGCATTGGAGACCGTGGTGTTCCTTGAACGCCTGCTGCATCGGGTTGAGACCGTCCTCGGGCGTGATCCCCTCCACGGTGGTCACATCGCACCCATCGGCCTGGACTCCCAGCATGATGCACGACCGGACGGGCCGGCCTTCAACCAGCACCGTGCACGCGCCGCATGATCCCTGCTCACACCCGATGTGGGTCCCCGTGAGGCCCAGGTCTTCACGCAGGACGTCCACCAGGAGCCTCCGGGCGTCCACCGTCAGTTCGACCGGTCGACCGTTCACCGACATCGACACGGGCAGGCGCCCGGCGGGCTCGCGAACCGGCTTCACCGGGTCATCTCCACGACGGCTCGGCGCACCAGTTCTCCGGATACCTGCGCCCGGTAGGCGGCGTCGGCATGGACGTCCTCGGAGTCGGCTCGGGCGGTGCGCCGGGTCAGATCCGCCACCTGGTCTAAAAGGTCCCCGGTGACCCGCTGTCCCGCCAGTCGGGCTTCCACCTCGCCGAGCCGCTGGGGGGACCCTCCCACCCCGAACAGCGCCAGGGAGACGTCTCTCACCTTCCCCGCCCGGGTGGTGGCGAGCTCTCCGGCAACGCCCGCAATCGCGAAGTCGCCCGACCGCGGGGCCACCTCGGCAACGGCGGCCCGGGTCTTCTTAGAAGCCGGGAAACGGACCTCCACAAGTATCTCGTCTTGGGCCAGATCGGTGGTGAAAGGTCCGAGAAAGAACTGGTCGGCGGGTATTTTCCGAAGGCCCGTCGCCGACCGGGCGACCATGGTGGCGTCCAGGGCGAGCGCGACCGCGGGCATCTCCGCCGCCGGGTCGGCGTGGGCAATGCTCCCTACCACGGTGCCCCGCATGCGGTTCTGGAGATGACCCACGAACGGAAGAGCCTTCTTGAGCAGGGGGCAGGAACGCGCCACGTCGTTCGAACGCTCTACCGCGTTCTGCGTGACCGCCGCGCCGACCCGCAGCGCCCCGCGCTCCACCGCAAGCCGCCGGAGTTCTGTAACCAGTGCGATGTCCACCAACACCGCCGGGCGGGCCAGACGGAAGTTCAAGAGCGGTATCAGACTCTGACCCCCCGCCAGCACCCTGGCTTCACCCCCGTATTCGGACAGGATGCCTAGCGCCTCGTCGAGGCTCTCCGGCCGGGCGTACTTGAACGGTGGCGGCTTCACAGAAGAGACATCGGAATGCCCACACTACTACCGACCCTCTTCAAGCTGTCAAACAACTGCCGGCGGCGCCAAAACCCATGGCTGAACGACGATTCGAACAATGCCTGGCCGGGGAGGTTTGGACCTAAGGGGCGGCAGATATCGTCAAGACTGGTGTTGTATGTCTGATAGACGATGGGCGACCTGGCGATTAGCGGTCGCGGCATCGGTTGGCGTCGCCGGTTGTGTGGCGGGCCTCATTTGGCGACATTCGCGGCTGGCAGGACTGGAATTGCTCGACAGTCGAGGCTGGTACACGCCCGACGAAGCGGCGGCCCTGTTCGAAGCCCTCGACCAACTCGACGGTGGCGCAAGGGTCGTCTACGCGGTGACCGCGCTCACCATCGACCTGGTTTTTCCGGTCTGCTACGGCCTGCTACTCGCAGTCCTGTTGTTCTGGCTGTATCGAGACGGGGCTCCGCTGTATTTGTTGCCGCTGGCGCTCGCCCTGGCGGATGTCCTGGAGAACGTCACCGTAGCTGCGCTGGCGCTCAGCTATGACGGTGCGCCCGTTCCCTTGGCGTGGCTGGCCGCCGTGTTCACCCTGTTCAAGACAGCGTTGATTGTGGCGACGCTGGTTGTCGTAATTAACGGGGGGGATGCGCCGGCTTTGGGTACACATGCGGCACCCACTCCGATGAGCCGCATGGCGGTTAGGGGGGAAGTCACTTGTGCGGGTCACGGGGGCGACCGTCCCGGACGCGACAGATCCCTGGATTCGACTAGGGAGAACCATGCCAGTCCCCCTCCTTCGCCCCCGATGTTGTTGGTGATCCTCTGTTCGACACCTGTGACCAGGTCAATGATGTGGATCTGCCAGCCTAGAACTCATCTTCGTCCCGGTAAGAGAGAGTTAACGGGTTGGCTCGGACCCGGACGGCACCAGCGTCCTGTGTCTACGAGGAGCCACCTACTGCGTGTACTTTCCATGACAGGTGGATTGAATCCAGGCCCCTCCTTGGGCCACTATGGCCGGGGAAGATTGCATAATCCGCGCTAGCCGCTACAGGATCGCAGATCGTGACGGCCTGTACATCGCCGGTCGCCTTTGCGACCCACCATCCATAGTCCGGGTCGTAGACGGCATAGCGACATCCGAGAGGCGACCACACCGCCACGGCCGCGGTGACCGGCGCCCTTGCCTCGGGAGGTCCGGCCACCGCAATGCAGTCCGGTGACGGTGGGCAGCGGCGCTCACCATGGTCCAGGACAATCACCGGAACCATGACTCTCTCCGGCCGACGCTCAGAAACGGTGAGGTTCGTTCTCAGAGTCTCATAAGCGGACCTGTTCCGGAACGGTTGATTCGCGTTTAGCTCCACCACTGCCCTATCGAGGAGGTCATGGGCATCGGCATCCCGGTAACGCGCCTCCGCCCCGGTTTGCTCCTCCAAGGCCTGGACCCTTATTTCAAGCGACTCGATCTTGGCTTGAAGGGATGCTGTTCGACCGTCCGAGTCGTCCGGGCCGCACCCGGCAACGATGAGCACCGCAACGCTAACTGCCATGACCAAGCGACGATTCATTTGGGCTCTTCCTGGCTATCCCTACACACCCCACGTTATTCGGTCGGTGCAGTTATGTGGATGGGTTTGGGTAAGTTGGTTGGTGGGGTGCTTGCCACCACCCCCTATTTGCCGCTAAGTGGGAGGCATCTGGGAGGACACCACAGTTCAAGAGAGCGCCACCGCAAAATGAAAAGCGCCGTAGGGGCGACAGGGACCGGAAGACTGGCATCATTAGGGAAGAGATGAATAATCGAGTCGACTCCGTGGCGGTAATCACCGGCGGCACCAGTGGGATCGGATGGAAAACCGCCGAATTGCTGTTGGAGAGCCGCCCGGATGCGGCCTGCGCGCTGGTTGATCTGAACGAAGGCCGGTCGGGAGAGTTGATCGAGCGCTTCGGCCGACACCGGGTCCGTTTCCTGCAGTCCGATGTAACCGACCCGGCCGCAGCTAACGCCGCGGTGGCGGAGATCGAGAAATGGAACCGGCCCATCAGAATGCTGGTCACCTGCGCGGGCATTCATATCGTCGGGGACAGCTTCGAGTTGCCCGCGGAGCATTGGCAGAAAGTAGTTAAGGTCCATGTCAACGGGACCTTCTATTGGTGCCAGGCCGCCGGTCGGGCAATGAGGGAGGCGGGCGGCGGGGCGATAGTGACCGTGGGGTCCATCGCCCAGGACTTCGGGTTTCCCCGCCGGGCCGCCTACACCACGTCCAAGGCGGGGATCGCAGGATTGACCAGGGTGCTGGCCGTGGAGTGGGCGCCGGCGGGGATCAGGGTCAACCAGGTGGTCCCGGGAATGGTGGAGACCCCTATGTTGCAGCGAACCGCCGCCCAAGGAGTCCTGGACCTCGAGGCCGTCGCCGCAGAATACCCTCTGGGACGCATCGGGACCACCGGAGACCTGGCCGAAGCCATCGTATTCCTGCTGTCGGAACAAGCAAGTTTCATCACCGGGGCACTAATGCACGTGGACGGGGGCTTCCGGGCCCAGCGCCTTGCGTGAGGGAGCGCCTTCCAAGAACCTGCCCCCATAGCCCGTCAACGGGTACTCACTAGGCGGGTTTTTGGGCGGTTATTCTGAAGCCGGCGGTGTTGGTGTAGGTGGCTGTGTCGGTCTCTTCCGAGAACTCGACCCCTTCTCTGTTGATCTCGATTTCCTCGAATCCGGCCCGGCGCAGGCGATCAACGTAGGTCTGGTAGTGTTCCGCTCCCGCAGCGCAGGCAACCCAACTCTCGGCGTCGGTTGCCCCCGGGCCCGCGGGCGTGAGAGCCAGCACATCGGATAGGTGTATTCGTCCACCCGGAACCAGCACCCGGAAACTCTCATCGAAGACAGCGTCCTTGTCCGGCGACAGGCAGACAACACAGTTGGAAATGATCACGTCGAAGGAGCGGCTGGGCAGAGGCATGGCCTCTATCTCACCTTGAACGAACTCCACGTTGTTCAAACCGAGGGCCGCCTGGTTCTTACGGGCCAGTTCCAGCATGGACGGGGTCATGTCCAGGCCCGTGACATGGCCTGTGTCTCCCATCTGCTGCGCCGCAAGGAAACAGTCTATGCCGCCGCCGGAGCCGAGGTCCAGCACCCGTTCCCCGGGTTGCAGCCCAACCAGAGCCGTAGGGTTGCCACAGCCGGCCGACGCTGCTACGGATCCGGCGGGCAGGCTTGATAGCTGGTCCTCGCTGTACAGGCGCATGGTGTTTTCCATCTCGTCGGGGCCACAACAGGCTGAAACAGAGGGGCCACACCCACAGCAGCCAGAACGTTCGGCGGAGTCGATGACTCCCTGGGCACGAGCTCCGTAGCGTTCACGGACCAACTCTTTGACGCGTTCCTGATTCATGTCCATCTAACTTGCCTTCCTTCTTCCCAGATCGCCGTTGTCTGATGGGCAATCACACCCTTTTCTCTGCTGGGGCCGGCTGGTTTTCGGGGTACAGCGCATAAGCCAAAGAGTCCTGCACCACCGGCAACATACGCTCCCACACCCGCGCCGCGCACTGAAAGGCCTCTTTGCCCAACGGGGTAAGCCAACAAACCCGACGACGGCGGCCATGATGCTCCTCCATCCGGCTCTCCACGTACCCATGTTCCAGGAACTCCTTCAACGTCGAGTACACCATCGCCTCCGTGGGTTCACAACACCCCTGGCAAACTCCTTTGATGGCCTGGTTGATCGCATACCCATGAAGAGGGCCCTCCGCCAATTGCCTCAGTAATAAAAACCGGCAAAGACTCCTCTTCACCAAGTTCTCCCAATAAGCCTCGCTGTTCATTCCGCTCACACCGATCCCTATCATACTGAAGTAGCTTTAGTAAACGCTGTTAAGTATAGGGGGAGGGGAATCAACGGATTCTCAGGTCAGTCGGTGGATCATCTTGAGTGGGCTCAGCCCGGGCCCGCGAGGAGTGCGAGTACCGACACGGGGAGTTGAAGATGCGCGACGATCGTAGGCGGGTAAGCACGGCTTTGGCGACGTGGCCTGCTACAGCGGAGATCAACTCCGGTCGGGGCCGATCGGCAGGCAGACCATCCGACCGGATTCGGGGTCGGTGAAGATCTTTGCCGCCACGCCGAAGACCGTCCGCATCAGTGCGACGTTGAGCACTGCGGAGGGAGCGCCGTCTGCCACGATCCAGCCGCTGTCCACCACGACGACGCGGTCCGCATAGTTGGCGGCGTGCAAGAGGTCGTGGAGAACCAGAACGACCGTCATTTCGCCGCTCGCGCAGAGGGACGCCACGAGGTCCAGGACCTCGAATTGGTGCCGGACATCGAGAAAGGTGGTCGGCTCGTCGAGGAGAAGGGTGTTGGCGCCTTGAGCAAGCGCCAGCGCGATCCAGGCGCGCTGGCGTTCTC
>JAPPKR010000191.1 GCA_028819835.1 bacterium
TGGGGGAACTGGCCCGGATGGGCGCCGACATCTACACCGAGTGGCAGCACGCCATAGTGCGGGGCGTGGAGAGACTGTCGGGGTGCCCGGTCATGGCGACCGACATAAGGGCCGGCGCCGCCCTGGTGATCGCGGGGCTGGTGGCCGACGGCGTCACCTCCATAGGAGGGGTGGAGCACATCGACCGCGGTTATGCCGATCTGGTCACCGATCTGAACGGGATGGGAGCCCGGATCAGGCGACAGGACATGAACAACGACGATCGAGCGCGCTTATTCGGATGGTGACCGGCGGAATGATCCGTCTACGATGAGGGTTCTTAGGGTTAAGGACCAAGAGAGATGACCGAGACAATTCTGGAACTTCCCAAGCGCCAGGCAAACAGGCCGGACGGCGCCTCGTTGCCCGAGGTTGACCTGAAGCTGCTCGAGGCGGCCCTCGACTACATACGGCCGGCGGTGCAGGTGGATGGCGGAGACCTCATCTTGCTGGGTGTGGAGGAGGGGGTGGTGAATATCCAGATGGTGGGCGCTTGCGGAGGGTGCCCCTTGTCGATGATGACCCTGAAGGAGGGGATCGAGAGGATCCTCAGAGCCAAGGTGCCGGGAGTCGTCTCGGTCGAAGCCGTCGCCTAGGCTCCGATTGGGTTCGGAGTGGGCAGCTGTCGCCCGGAGCTTTCCCGCCTCCTGGACGACCTGCGCACCGGGAGCAGAAGGGCGTTGGCCCGAGCGATAACCCTGGTGGAAAACCATCTTCCCACCGACCCCACGCTGGGGGAATTGTGGGAGTCGGCGGGTGCTGAGGACGGCTCGGCGAGGCTGGTGGGGATCACCGGCCCTCCGGGTGCGGGGAAGAGCACGCTGGTGTCGGAGTTGGTGGGTTGCATCAGGGAGACCTGCCTCACGGTGGGGGTGGTGGCGGTGGACCCGGCCAGCCCGCTGACCGGCGGCGCCATGCTGGGGGACCGGATCCGCATGCAGCGGCATTTCACCGACCCGGGCGTCTTCATCCGGTCCATGTCGACCCGCGGTCATCTGGGGGGCCTGGCCAAGGCCACCCGCGCAGTCACCGAGTTGCTGTCCCTGGCCGGATTCGAGGTGGTGCTGGTGGAGACCGTGGGAGTGGGACAATCGGAAGTGGAGGTGATGCGGGTGACCCCCACCGTGGTGGTGGTGGTCAACCCCGGCCTGGGAGACTCGGTGCAGGCCGACAAGGCCGGACTGTTCGAGATAGGCGGGGTGTTCTGCGTCAACAAAGCCGATCAGGACGGGACCGATCAGGCGGTGCGCACCCTCCGTCAGATGATCTCCCTGGGGCATGGTCCCGGTCCCAGGCCGCAGGTGCTCACCACCGTCGCCACCGAGGGACGGGGCGTCCCTCAACTCTGGGAGGCCATCGTCGCCCGCGGGGACCACGCCGGCTCTATCCGCTAACGGCCGTCCCGCCAGGACGGGCATTTCCCCCTCAGCCCCGCCCGGCTACCCCCACGCCGCGGTGGTCACGGCCAGCGCCAACGCGGTGGCCATCTGCAGTCGGGAGGTGGACTTGAGCACCCCGGTCAGAGCCGCGCCCCGGGCGGCCGCCGAGACGGCGCGGACGGGACCGATGGCGAAAGGCGCCAATCCCAGCGTTGCCACGGTGGCAACCGGCGTGAGACCCACGGCGGCCGAGGCGCCGACCACGGCGAAGGACACCCATACCAACACCGCATAGAAAGTTCTGGAACGAGCCTCGCCCATCATCACCGCCAGGGTGCGCTTTCCGGCCCTTTCGTCGGTCTCTATGTCTCTGAGGTTGTTGGCCACCAGGATGGCGGAGGCCAGCGTTCCCATCGGAACGGCCAGGACCCAGGCCTCGGTGGTGGCGGTGGCGTCATGGACGAACCGGGTGCCCACGGTGGCCACCAGCCCGAAGAAGACGAAGACGAACGGTTCCCCCAGTCCCCGATACCCATAAGGCCAAGGTCCCCCGACATAGGTGAGCATGGCCAGCACCGAGAGGATTCCCACCCAGACCAACACCCATCCTGCGATCAGGATGAGATAGAGCCCCGCCGCCAGAGCCACGGCGACCGCCGCCCAGGTGGCCGTCCACATCTGGCGAGAGGAGATGACTCCCTCCGACACCATCCGGCGAGGGCCTAGACGGTCCGGGGTATCGGCGGACCGGGCCGCGTCGGAGACGTCATTGGCGAAGTTGGCGGCCACCTGGATGGCAATCCCCACGACCAGCGTCATGAAGAAGGCATCCCATCGGAACGCTCCGTCGCCTACGGCAAGCCCGGTGCCCACCGTCACCGGCGCCACCGACGCCCAGAGCGTGTGGGGCCGGGCGGCGGTCTTCCAAGCCTGGAAACGGGTGAGTTCGGAGTCCGAGGCGTTAATAGTGCCAGGGAAACTGGTCGAAGCGGGGAGGCCGTTTTTCCAAGAAGGCGTCCCGGCCCTCGGCCGCCTCGTCGGTGCCATATCCCAGCCGGGTCGCCTCCCCAGCGAAAATCTGCTGTCCCACCAGACCGTCGTCCACCAGGTTGAAGGCGAACTTGAGCATCCGCTGGGCGGTGGGGCTCTTGGAGGTGATGGTCCGGGCCCAATCCAGGGCGATCTCCTCCAACCGGTGGTGGGGGATCACGTCATTCACCATCCCCATCTGCTTGGCTTCCTCCGCGCGGTAGTCCTTGCCCAGAAAGAAAAGTTCACGGGCTCTCTTCTGGCCGATTATTCTCGTCAGGTAGGCAGATCCGTATCCGGCGTCGTAGCTGGCCACGTCCGGATCGGTCTGCTTGAAGATCGCATGGTCGCCGCACGCCAGGGTCAGGTCGCAGACCACATGCAGGCTGTGCCCGCCGCCCACCGCCCATCCCGGCACGACCGCGATCACCACTTTGGGCATGAATCGGATGATGCGCTGCGCCTCCAGGATGTGGAGTCTCCCCAGACGGGCGGGATCGATGGACGGGCCATCGGCACCATCGGCGTATTTGTACCCGTCCCTTCCCCTGATCCGCTGATCGCCTCCCGAGCAGAAAGCCCATCCTCCGTCGCGGGGAGAGGGGCCGTTGCCGGTGAGCAGCACGCACCCCACCCGACTCCACTGCCGGGCATGTTCCAGGGCGGTGATCAACTCGTCCACGGTGTGGGGCCGGAAGGCGTTGCGCACTTCCGGGCGGTCGAAGGCTATCCGCACCGCCCCCAAATCCACGGCATGGTGATACGTGATGTCGGTGAATGAAAATCCAGGTACAATTTCCCAGGCAGAGGGGTCGAAGTGCTCGGAAACCACGTTCAGAACGAGGTTACCCCGGTTCCCGCCCCTCTATCAACCAGACAGAATGCTCCCTAGGACGGTCCTCTATGCGAGTGTTGTTGGCAGACACATTTCCCGGGCAGTTCCTGCCCGAAATGGAGAGACTCGGTTTCGAGTGCGAGTCTCGCCCCGAACTCAGCGGCGCGGAGCTTGCTGAGGCGCTGGGGGGAGTGCAGGTCCTGTTGGTGCGTTCCACCCCGGTCACGGCCGGAGCGATCGACGCTGCCGATGAACTGGCATGGATCATCCGGGCCGGGGCCGGCTACAACACCATCGACTGCCAGGCGGCCTCCCGGCGGGCGATCTGGGTGTCGAACGTTCCTCGCCAGAACGCGATCGCAGTGGCGGAACTGGCGATGGGGTTGATGCTGGCCGTTGACCGGCGAATACCCGACAACGTGACGGCCATTCGCCAGAACGAGTGGCGGAAGGGAGAGTTCTCGAGGGCCCGCGGGCTCCATGGCAGGACCTTGGGCATCGTCGGAATGGGCCAGATCGGCTTTGAAGTGGCCAAGCGCGCCCGGGCTTTCGGCTTGAAGCTGCTCACCGTGGAGAAGCCCAGAACGTTCGAGGCTCTAGACCGGATGAGGAAGCTGGGCGTGGGGACGGTCTACGGACTGGAGGAACTCTTCTCCGTGTCCGACATCGTCAGCCTCCATGCCCCGTCCACCCCCGAGACCACCGGCATGGTGTCGGCCGACCTGTTGGCGCGGATGAAGCCGGGCGCCTGGCTGATCAACACTGCACGCGCCGACCTGGTAGACGAGGAGGCCCTGCTGGAGGCGGTCGATCGACAGGATCTGTGGGTGGGAATCGATGTCTTCTCCGGCGAGGGCGAAGCCGCCTCGGGCGCCGGCGACTCGAAGCTGGCCAGCCATCCGCATGTGTACATCACTCACCACATCGGCGCCTCCACCCGCCAGGCCCAACACGCAATCGCAGCCGAGGTGGTGAGAATGCTGGCGGACTTCGCCCAGGGCAAGATTCGCAACGTGGTCAATCTTGGTGCACTCGCCCCCGCGGGGACCTACCTGACCATTCGTCACATCGATCGGGTGGGAGTACTCTCCGGCGTCCTGACGTCGATCAAATCATCGGGGCTCAATGTGCAGCACATGACCAACCAGGTTTTCAGCGGAGCGGGCACCGCGGTGGCGGTGGTGCAGGTGCAGGGAGAGGTGTCGGACGCCATGGTGGCGGAACTCGAGGGCCTGCCTTACATCCTGGGGGTGACCGCTTACCCGAGCGGGCCGCTGGAATGAGGGGCTGGCTGAGGCCGGTCCAGACTCGGCTGGTCTCTCCTGAGTACGCCTGGCGAGTGGTTCCGCCCGCTTATGAATTCCTGACTCCCTACGAGCGGTACCGCTGGACCTCGGAGAACCCCGACTCGTTCTTCAACGCCTTCACCCCCGCCGACTCATGGCCCAACAAGTCCTTCCGCCAACTGGTGTCCCAAGCCGCCGGTTACCTGGAGCGTCAAATGCGAAGGGGGGTCTTCGGTCCACCGCTGGAAGGTTTGTTCGTGTATCGGATAACCGACAGCGTTCACCAGCAGACTGGGGTGGTGGGGGATGCGCCGGTGGCTTCCGCTCCGCATACGCTGGTGCCTCACGAGACCACTCGGAGCGACCGCGAAGAAGAGTTGTACAAGTACATGGGGGAAGTGCCGTACAGCTCCAATCCCATGGGATTGGGGTACCCGCCCCGGGAGAATATCGACGGCATGGTTGAAGAGATCTGCCACTCCGTCCCCGATGTCTCCGTGACGCTGGAGAACGGTGATCTGCATCAGATCTGGGTGGTCCCCCAAGATGTGGTTCCCCTGTTGGTGGATGAGTTCTCCAAGGTCCCCAAGGCTTATATCGTGGATGGCCACCACCGGGCGGCTGCCTCGGTTCGACACGCTTCCCGGTACGGCGCCGACGAGGAGCATCCGGCGGGAAGGATGCTGGTGGTCGCTTTCCCCACCGACCAACTACGAATACATCCCTATCACCGGTGGGTGAAGGCCGAACTGTCGGCTGAGCGACTGGAAGAGGATGTGGGGGCGGTAAGGGCGCCGGTGCGCCTGCCCGCCAAGGGGGAGGCGATAGCCATTACCAGCCAGGGCTGTTGGTCCATTCGACTGTCACACTGCAAGTCGTCCCACTGCGAAGCCGAAATGGATGCCGTGGCTCTTCACCGCACCGTGCTTGAACCCTTGTTGGGCGTTGCGGACGAGAGAACCGATCCGCGAATGGATTTCATCCCCGACCACGAGGGCGTCAAGACGGTGGTGGACCGGGTTGCCGAGGAGGGAGGAGTCGGTTTCATGCTATCCCCGGCCACGATGGACCAGGTGATCCATGCCGCGGACAACCGACTGCCCATTCCGCCCAAGGCGACTTTCTTCGTTCCCAAGCCCCGCTCGGGCTTCTTCCTGTCCCCCCGGCACGGAGGTTCCTAGGCGCCTGCCGGTCGTGGGGATGGAGACGGGTTGTCTACAGGCTGTCCCAGAGGTCTCCGGCGGCCAGGTCGATGGCGGTCCAGGCCATTCCCACCGCGCCGTCGAAGACCGCCCGCTTGCCCTCGGGGGTGATGGTCTGGCTGGTAAAGGCGGGCTGGTGGTTCCCGATGGGAGCGCAGTGGAGAGACAGCATCGGGTGGATGGTGGGCACAACCTGGGAGACGTTCCCCATGTCGGTGGAGCCCGCTTCCGAGGGATTGAGGTCGGCGCCTCTTTGCAGGGGCCGTCCCAGGGCCTGGGAGTTGGCGGCATAGAGTTCGGTGAGGAGGGGGTTGCTGATCAACTCGGTGTACCCGTTGCCCATCTGCTCTATCTCCGCCCGGCATCCGGTGGCCTGGGCGGCCGCCTCGAAGCAGGACAGGACCCGTTCTCTCAGCACTTCGAGTCGTTCGAAGTTCTGGGACCTGACGTACCACTTCGACCGGGTGAGGGCGGGGATGATATTGGGGGCCTTCCCTCCGTCGGTGATGATCCCGTGGATCTTGTCGGTGGACAGGATGTGCTGGCGGAGGGTGGAGAGATTCACATAGGACTGAACGAACGCGTCTAGAGCGTTTATGCCCTTTTCGGGAAAAGCCGAGGCGTGAGCCTCCTTCCCGTGAAAGGCCACCTCCAACTGGATGATCGCCAGGGAAGGGCCGTCGACCAGGTCGCGGGGTGAGGGGTGGACCATCATGGCGGCGGCCGTGTCCCCGAACGCACCGGCATTGATCAGATCCACTTTCCCCCCATAGATCTCCTCGGCTGGGGTGCCCAGGACGGTGAGGCGAAACCCCAGTTCCTCGGTCAGGGGTTGGAGAGCCAGGCCGGCGCCTACCGCGGCCGAGGCGATGATGTTGTGTCCGCAGGCGTGACCGATGTCGGGAAGGGCGTCGTATTCGGCGCAGATCACCAACTCGGGACCACTCTGTCCGGACCGGGCCGCGAAGGAGGTTTCCAGACCGTATGCGGGGTATTCGACGGTGAAACCATATCCTTCCAGCACCTGGGCGAGACGGGCCGAGGACTGGTATTCCGCGTAGGCGGTTTCGGGGTTGTCGTGGAGCCAAAGGCTCAGTTCTTCCAGGCGGGCTTGTTGGCTGGTGACTCTTTGGCGGGCTTGTTCTTTCAGATCCCGATGGGCCAACTCTGACATGGGACGGAGACCTCCTCCCCGGGGATAGGCGACACACGCTCTTTGGTTTGTGGCGAGAGGTTACCAAGCACGCCATTTCCCCCTCCCTGCTGGGACCGTCTCCGGTAACCTCCGCGACGGTGGCTGCGGAATAATGGACATATCGGAGATAGGCTTTTCCGGGCTCAAACCGTCTGTTGACTTCGCCTTCCTGGCCGACGCCGTACAGGTGGTGGGAGGGAAGCTGTTCGCACTGGGAGGCGGCTGGGATCAGCTTTTGGTGGGGACTCTCCCAACCCGGCACTCCTCCATGGGGATCGGCATGAGAGTCACCTTTCCGTGGGGATGGGACAAGTCCCCGGTGAAAGTGGGTGTGGACCTCCAGGACCAGGATGGGAGGAGCGTCCTGGGGCCGCGGATGCTCCAACGAAGGATCCCCGTGAAACAGCCTTCCCGGCTCCCTCCCGGATCGGTCTTCGGATACCCTATAGCCTTCACCTTCAACTCGCTGCCCTTCCAGTCGGAGGGGGACTACTCCTTCGTGATCCATCTCGACGAGGAACCCGTTCATCGACTGCGGTTCACGGTGCGCCGGCGCCGGCGCCCCAGGGCATGACCCGGATAGAAGCGGTCCTGTTCGACCTCGGAGGAGTGGTCTTCGAGTCGCCCCTGCACACTATCTCCTCCTTCGAGGCCGACCAGGGCCTTGCGGCAGGGACGGTGGGGCGGATCGTTACGGAGGCGGGAGCAGACGGGGCCTGGGCTCGGCACGAACGGGGAGAGATCAGCGCCGAGACCTTCGAGCAGGACCTGAGAGAGGAAGCCCGGCGGTCCGGGGTGGACCTGGATGTGGCAGGGATGATGAGAAGGATCGAAGTAGATGTTGTGATCCGTCCCCGCATGCTGGCGGCGGTGCGCCGTTTGCGGGAGAAGGGGTTCGCGATGGCGGCTGTCACCAACAACTGGAAGGGGTTGAACGCTCCCTCGGTGGCGGACCACTTCGACATCGTGGTCGAGTCCTATGTGGAGGGAGTTCGCAAACCCGAACCGGAGATCTACCGCATAGCGCTTGCTCGCCTGGGCGTGGCGCCGCACCAGGCTGTGATGCTGGACGACATCGGCGTCAACCTCAAGACCGCCCTTAAGATGGGTATGACCACGATCAAAGTAACAGACCCTCTCGACGCCCTGGAAGAACTGGGGGCGTTGGTGGGTGTCCCGCTCCTCTAGACAAGGAGGCGCTCACCCGATGACTCTTCCCCCGCTCCCTGCTCCATATCGGGAGCAATTCCGCGAGCCTTCGGGTTTCATGAATTCCGCAGCTATCTCTCCGGTCTCCAGGCTGGTGGAGAGCAGGGTGGCCGACTATGTGGCGGACTTCGGATCGGCCACCGGAAACCTGAGCACGCTTCTGGAGGAGGGGATGATCCAGGGACGGCGGGGACTCGCAGGGCTCTTGGACGTAGACGTTCCGAGAGTCGGCGTGACACACACCACGGGAGCGGCGCTCCTGCACGTCGCCTTCGGTTTGCGGGGCGGGAACGTGGTGGTCCCCGGAGCCGAGTTCCCCACCAATCTCTATCCGTGGATCCGCGCCCGGCAAGCGGGTTTGATAGACGAAGTGCGCCGGGTCCCCTTGCCTGATCATCGTCTCACTCCCGACCACCTCCGGCCGTTCGTTGACGCCTCCACCCGGGTTGTGGCGGTTAGCCATGTCGACTTCGCCACCGGCTTTCGCGCTGACCTGGCGAAGTTACGGGAAGCCTTTCCGGAACCGCTGCTGGTAGTTGACGCCATCCAGTCCTTGGGTGCCTTCCCGGTGGACTGCCCCGCATCGGACGTGGTAGCGGGGGGCAGCCACAAGTGGATGAGGGCCGGATTCGGCGGGGCCGCCATGATGGTCTCGGACCGGGCCACGGACCGCCTGGCGCCCACTCTCACCGGATGGTTGGGCGTTGCCGATCCCCTTGACTTTCAGACTCCCCCTCCCCATCCACCTGCCACGGCGGCCGCCCGCTTTCAGATGAGCAGCGATCCGGTGATGGGGGCTGTAGCGCTGGCGGCGGCATGTGAAGTGATCCGGATGGCAGGTGTGGAGTCGATCGGCGGCCGCATCTCGGCGGCAATGGATCGACTGGAGGAGGAGTTAGAGAGAATCGGGTGCGAACTACGGCGGCCGTGGAGGAACCCGGGAGAGCGGGCCGGAATCCTCACCTTCAGGATCCCCGGCCGGGACTCGGCCCAGGTGGTGGAGACCATGAGAGAACGCGGAGTGGTGCTCGCCGACCGGGCCGGCTGGGTGAGGGCCTCCCCTCCCGCCACAACCACCGAGGAGTCAATCGGCTTGCTCTTGGAGGGGCTTGGTTCCCTCATGCTTTAGGTCCTGCGGTTGGTTCGGGGTAAGAATCGGCCGTAGCGAAGGGCTGCGGGGAAATCAGAGGACCGCCGCGTCGTCCAGGTCAGCCACCCTATTGGCTATCTCTCTGGGGGATAAATCGCTGTCCACGGCGGCCTGTTCCGGCACCTGTGCCTCGGGGACCGGATGGTTGGCTACCCAGATCACCCTCCTTGCTCCCGCTTCGGATACCGCCTGGGCCCATTGGGTGTGAAGTTCCCCGGCGTCGGCTGCAAAGGAGATCTCCCGTCCGTCGCGGCCCGCGTCGCACACCAGGACCACGGTGTGGCACCGGAGGCATGCGGCGGAGACGTGTGAGGCGTCCGAGACATCACCCATAGCCACCTTGACGCCTTCCTCCTTGAGGCGCACCCCGACGGAAGGATCGGAGACGAACGCCCGCACCTCCCGGTCGGGGTCGATCAACTCTCCGATGATCGCTTCACCCACCGGGGTGTCGGCGCCCACCACCATTACCGGCACCGGATGGGCATCCCTTGTGACAGTTCTTCCGGCAGGTCACGGCGGCTGGGTGGATTATTGATGCAAGCGATTTCCGGTAGGTTAACTGTTTGAAACCGGGGGAGCGCGTGCAGTCTTCGAATCTGATAAACGACTTGGCGGCTCGTTTCCATCACGATGCCTGTGGGGTGGGGCTGATCGCTGCCCGAAACCGCCGGCCGTCCCATCGGATGACCAGGCTTGCCGTGGAGTGCCTGATCCGGCTGGACCATCGAGGGGCCAAGGTTGCCGACGGCACCGGAGACGGCGCCGGCCTACTCACCCAGATACCCCATCGGCTGCTGTCCAGGTACCTGCGAAGCGTGGGGGTGGCGCCTCCCGATCGGCTGGGAGTCGTAATGGCCTTCCTTCCCGCCGAAGATCCCCGGGCGGGCGAGCAGGTGGTGGCGGAGGCCCTGTCGAACGAGGGCATCCCCCTCCTGGCGTGGCGTTCGGTGCCTACCGATCCCCAAGCGATCAGCGACCGCGCTCGCAAGCTCATGCCGGTGATACGCCAGGCCCTGGTGGGAGTTCCGGACACTCTCGACTCCGAGGAGTTCGAGCGCCTGATGCTGTTGGCGAGAAAACGCATGGAAAGGGCCGGGGAGAGCCTGGCGACCTTCTCGATACCCAGCGCCTCGGCGCGGACCGTGGTCTACAAGGGCCTATTCACCGCGGCCCACATAGCCGACTTCTACTGGGACCTGACCGATCCCGACTACCACACCGCTTTCGCCATATTCCACCAGCGCTACTCGACCAATACCTTCCCGGCTTGGGAGATCGCCCAGCCTTTCCGGTGTCTCGCCCACAACGGGGAGATAAACACCATATCGGCCAACCGGAGTTGGATGAAGGCGCGGCAGCAAAGCGTGACTTCGACCGTCTGGGGCGAACGGACCGAGGACCTGCAACCCTTCGTACAGCCAGGTCTTTCGGATTCGGCCAGCTTGGACAACGTCTTCGAGTTGCTACTCCGCACCGGCAGGTCTCTTCCCCATATCAAGGAGATGCTCATCCAGCCCGCCTGGGAGAGTGCGCCCACCCTCGATCCGGAGGAACAGGACTTCTATGAGTACCACGCTTCCCTGACCGAGCCGTGGGACGGCCCGGCGGCGTTGGCGGTCACCGACGGGGTGTCGCTGCTGGCGGCCATGGACCGGAATGGCCTGCGGCCCGCTCGGTGGACGATCACCCCCGAGATGCTGATAGTGGCTTCGGAGGCCGGAGTGTGCCCGTCAGAGGAGGCGTGGGCTGAGCGGACCGGCCAGTTGGGTCCGGGTGAAATGTTGCTCTTCGACGGGGAGACCGGTGAGATACGGTTTAGCGACGAGTTGCGTCCGGAGTTGTGCCGTCTCCGGCCCTATCGGGAGTGGATGGAGCACCAGACCCTCTACATCCAGAAGCCGTTCTCCGCCGAGGCGCGGTTCGAGATAGAGCGTGAAAGGCTGTGCCGGATGTTCGGCTACACGGCCGAGGAGCGCCGGTTGATCCTGGCGGAGATGGCGCTCGGCAAGAGCCCTCTGGGTTCGATGGGAAGCGACACCCCCCTGGCGGCCTTCTCGGGGCGGCCGCGGCGGCTTGCCCACTATTTCCACCAGCAATTCGCCCAGGTGACCAATCCTCCCATGGATCCCATCCGGGAACAGTCGGTGATGTCGCTGAGAACCTACCTCGGGGGGAGGGGGTCCTTCCTGGAGGACCGCTACCGGCCGTATGCCAGGATGGAGCTTCTCTCGCCGGTCCTCTCCCTCGCCGAACTGGAGACGGTGGTGACATCCGGAGATCCACGTTTCTTTTCCCACTGGATTCCCAGCGTGTGGCCGGTCGTGGAGGGTCGGGAGGGGATGAAGCGCCGCCTTGATCAGATTTGTGAGGAGGCGGTGGAAGCGACCGAACAGGGTGCCTCCATCATCGTGCTTTCCGACCGGGAGGTCGACGGCGCACATGCGCCCGTTCCCATGCTGCTGGCGGTGGGGGCCGTTCACCAGCGTCTGATACAGAGCGGGTTGAGGGTGTCGGTCTCGATAGTCGCCGTCTCGGGTGAGGCCCGGGACTCTCACGACCTGGCCTGTCTGATCGCCTACGGCGCTTCGGCCGTGAATCCCTACCTGGCGATCCGGGAAGTCATGCACATGGCCCAGGAGGGGGTCTTGAAAGTCCACCCTGTGGAGGCCCAGGAGAACTACCGCAACGCCCTCCAGAACGGGCTCCTGAAAGTCATGTCCAAGATGGGAATCTGCACGGTCTCGGCATACCGGGGGAGCGAGTTGTTCGAGGCCTTGGGGCTTGAACCGGAAGTGCTGGACTATGCCTTTCCCAACACTTCCAGCAGGCTGTCCGGCCGCGGTTTCGACCACCTCGCATGGAACACCCTCCGCTTGCATTCGCGCTACTCGGCGGGTGACGAGTTGACAGGCGGTTTCTACAAGCAACGCGGCGGGGGGGAGTTCCACGTCACCAGCCCCAGGGTGGTTCTCGCCCTGCACAGGGCGGCCCGATCCGGGAACCAGGACGACTGGGACCGCTATCTGGAGACGATCCAACAGCGGCCCGTAACCCACATCCGCGATCTGTGCACCTTCGTGGAGAGGACACCGGTCCTGTTATCGGAGGTCGAGCCGGCCGAGTCGATCATGCGCCGGTTCGTCACGTCGGCGATGTCGCATGGAGCCCTGTCCAAGGAAGCGCACGAAGCCTTGGCGGAAGCCATGAACCGGATCGGCGGGCACTCCAACTCCGGTGAGGGAGGGGAGGGCACCGACCGCTACGGGACCCCCCGCAACTCCTCCATAAAGCAGGTGGCGAGCGGCCGGTTCGGCGTCACTCCCGGCTACCTCTACTCCGCCAGGGAGTTGCAGATCAAGATGGCACAGGGTTCCAAACCGGGGGAGGGCGGCCAGTTGCCGGGGCACAAGGTCTCTCCGGAGATCGCCCGGCTCCGTCACACCAAACCGGGAGTGACACTCATCTCCCCGCCGCCGCATCATGACATCTACTCGATCGAGGACCTGGCTCAGCTCATCTATGACCTCAAGACCTTCAAGCCGTCGGCCAGGGTCTCGGTAAAGCTGGTCTCCGAACCGGGAGTGGGCACCATTGCGGCTGGAGTAGTCAAAGCCCGGGCCGATGTGATCCTCATCTCCGGGACAGAGGGAGGCACCGGAGCCTCGCCGCTCGAATCGATCAAACACGCCGGATCGCCCTGGGAGTTGGGTCTCGCCGAGGCTCATCAGACCCTGTCCGTCAACGGATTGCGGGGAGAGGTGGAACTGGAGACCGACGGAGGACTCCGCACCGGTCGGGACGTGGTGATAGCCGCCCTGTTGGGCGCCGACCGTTTCGGGTTCGGGACCCTGCCCCTTTTGGCGCTGGGATGCAAGATGGTCCGCCAATGCCATCTCAACACCTGTCCGGTGGGAATAGCCACCCAGCGGGAGGATCTTCGGACCCGCTACGCAGGGGAGGTGGACCAGGTGGTGTCGGTTTTCCGGATGCTGGCCGAGGAGGTGAGACGTTACCTGGCGCTGCTGGGCGCCAGAACCCTGGACGAGGTGGTGGGCAGATCCGACCTGCTGGCGCCTGTCGATCATCCACTCGCAGCCAGCCTGGCGGAGTTGCTGGTCCGATTCGACTCACACTCCCGTCATCCGGGGTATCGGCCCTTCGAGGTTTCCAAGCTGTCGCGGCGGCTGGCCGCCGAGGCCGAGGAGGCGATCGAGAGCGAAGTTCCCGTCCGGCTGTCGTATCCGATCTCCAACACGGACCGCACCGTCGGCGCCCGGCTGTCGGGGATGGTCACCGCCCGGCACGGTGCGGAGGGGTTGCCTGAAGGGTCGGTATCGGTGACGCTGTCCGGCACGGCGGGGCAGAGTTTCGGCGCCTGGCTAGCTCCCGGTATCTCCCTTCGCTTGGACGGCGTCGCCAATGACTACGTGGGAAAGGGCATGGGGGGAGGGCAGATAGTGGTGGTTCCCCGCCGGAACTCCGACCACCCGGAGGTTTCGCCCCAATCCGGCGGCAATGCCGTCATGTACGGCGCCACCGGGGGCCTCCTGCTCATGTCGGGGGCGGTGGGTCAGCGGTTCGCGGTGCGCAACTCGGGAGGGACGGCGGTGGTGGAGGGGTGTTCGGACCATGGGTGTGAGTACATGACGGGGGGGAGGGCGTTGATCCTGGGTCCGGTGGGCGCCAACTTCGCCGCGGGAATGACGGGCGGAGTGAGCTATGTGTGGGACCCCGAGTTCTGCCTGCACGGCTATCTGGCCGACACGTCTCCGGCGGTGCGGCGGCCGACCGGCCAGGATGCCGAGGAGATCCGTCGTCTGGTGAGCCTGCATCTCCAGCACACCCACAGCCCATTGGCGGAGAGAATCCTGGGCGCCTGGTCCCGGGAGGCGCCTCGTTTCTGGGTGCTGGAGGCGGCCCGCCGGGTACCGCTGACGCCGATCCTTCCCCTGACTGCTTCGACCGCCCCTTAAAAAAGCCAACCGGGATGTGCTATTTCTGGACGGCTGTTACCATTGGGACCAACGGTCTAGCGCAATGAAGAGGTGAGTGGTGGCAACCG